>NZ_JANPLS010000062.1:0-20002 GCF_031422475.1 Chamaesiphon sp. VAR_48_metabat_403 | reverse complement strand
GTGACTCGATGGCTTTTAAGTGTAGATAATAATTCTACTGCTTCTAAAAGATTAGATTTACCCTGAGCATTATCTCCAAGTAAAATAGTTTTAGGGGCAGAAAAAACAATTTCCTGCTCCTGATAGTTCCGAAAATTACGCAGATGGAGACGATTTAAAAACACAAGATTGATGAGAGGGGGGAGCGGGGGGCGGGGAGCGGGGAGAAGAAAGTAAGTGCTCTAAGCAAAGCACCTGTTCGAGACAGTTAAAAGTTTAAATTACATCTAGTCCTCGATCTTATATTCTCTGCGTCCTCTGCGCCTCTGCGGTTAAAATAATTAATAGATCGTAGGCAAAATAGGATCTAGTCATAAATTATTTATCTTTTTACCAACTGCGGAAATTGCTTGCATAAAGCAGTAAATAATGGTGAGGGTTTACTGTCTTGCAATCTATCTCCCTGTTGCCAATTAAATCGGTTCCATAAAAAGGGAGCTTCTTTTTCTGATGCCAACCATAATAACTTTTTGGCTCTAGTAATTGCGACATATAATAGACGTAAATCTTCGCCTTGCTTGAGATAATTTGCCAGATTCCAAGCATCTTTAGGTGTCGGTAAAGACTGGTGGTGTAAATGAGCGCGAATTTTGGCACGAGCGACTTCTGCCAAGCTAAAATCGCCTAAAAATTTAGCACCTTGCGGAGTCCATAATTGTCCGGGAATGCGATCGTTTAAAAAGGGAATAAATACATAATCCCAGTCTAACCCCTTTGCTTTATGCATGGTAATAATCGTGACTTGTCCCGAAGCTGTATAGCGAGATTCCGAACCATCATCGATATTTTCAAAGCCTTCGGTGGTGACAATTTCTTGCAGCACTTCGATCGTACTATAAATCGAGCTGCGCCCGTATGTTTGCATCGAAATCCGATCGGCTAATTTATCTGCTGTAGCTAATTCACTGGCTTGATAGTTCAATCGATCGCTTAAATAACTAATCAGTCGATCGGGTGGTAAACTCAATCTAGCACGTAATAATTCACAGCACAAATCTCGCGCTCTTAATACTGTCTCTGTCTGGGGGTTTTCTAGAATACTCGGATAGAGGAACCGTTCGGGGAATACCGCTAGTGCATCGAGATCTTGAGCGTCGATTAATTTGCGATTTAATAAGATTTTGAGTACGGATTTAAGGTATTCTGGTGAATGCGGTCGCGTCATAAATTGCATTAACGCCAAAATTTCGCCAGGGATTTTAGAAGTCCGATCTCCTTCCCCGGCTTCAAAGATTTTAATGTCTGGATGTAAGCGTTTCCAATCTGATAATCGATCGAATATAAATTTTGCCTGTCGATTTTCACGGACTAAAATTGCCGCATTTGCCCCAGGATTGGCTTTAAATAACGTTGTCAATTTTTGCTCGATCGATCGAACCGATTCATAAACATCGATCGGTGTATGTAATTCTACCCCATTATCTTGGGCGATTGGATTTGGTTGCGCGTCTCCAGGCGATACCGGACGAATAGTTTGCAGCCAAAATACCGATTCGGTGTGAGATTCCAGTTGGCTGGCTCCCTCAGCATCAGCCGCAGGTGGCTGGAGCAATTCATTCCCCCAATCCAGCACAAAATTGGCAGTATCCATAATTATCTGCGTACTGCGTCCGGCTTGCTCCATTTTTTCCAGCCTTGACGTTTTATCTACATCGACAACCTCGCTACACTCTTGGCAAAACTCCCGAAAATACCGAGGATCGGCAGGGGTAAAGGTAGAATTAATCGCCTGATTAGGGTCTCCCACCCGAATTAAATTAGGCGGAAGTTCTGGTGAATTGGGAATCCCGGCTAATTGACGCAATAATCTTTCTTGAAGGGGACTAGAATCCTGCGCTTCATCTTCAAATACCGCATAAACCTGTTGCTGCCACAATCGTCGCGCGGCGGGGTCTTGCATCACCCGCAATGCCCCTACGATCATCTCATCGTAGTCTGAATAACTTTTACTAATTAGCAGCTCTTGGTAAGCCTCGTAGAGTCCAGCCCCAATACTCAAAATATCGTATCGATCGGGATATAATTTAGCAATCTCCCACAAATCTGCTGGCGATAAGCCCGAACTTTTGGCTTCGCGGACGGCGGTAAATGTCAAGCTGGGTAATATTTCCGTCCGTAATGCCGACTGACGGCGCAATCGCTCTGTCTCTTCACCATCGAAGCTTTCGCCGAGTAAAAGCTGGCGGTAACTATTAGGGTACCGACTCAACCAACTTTGAACGGTCTCCTCAATCAGTTTATGATTGACAGATGGCATCACCAGAGTGCGATCTGTTAAATCTAACTTCGATAGCTCTGGATGCTTGCTAGCAATACTCAATGCCAAACTATGGATTGTATTTACGCTATACCCGATCGGCGGTAAGCCCAATTCCTTCAGACAATTCTTAATTTTATCCTTAATATTCGCTGCTGCCGATCGAGTCAGGGTGACGATTACTAACTGATGCCGTTGATGCAACTTTTGGTTGGCTATAGTAATCGCGGCAGCTACCGCCATACTGTGCGATTTCCCCGCTCCAGGCACTGCCGATACTGCGAGTAGTCCCCCCCGCCAGTCTGCTAATGTCCGCTGCCCCAAACGCAATCCCGACCGCCAGCGGGCGATAATTTCAGCTTGAGATTGGGTAATATTGTCCGAATGGAGCGCGGATAGAGTGGGCATGGCTAAATAAGGTGAGTTCGGGATAAGGAAAATCGATTTGCTTCGCTCAAACACCGCCCTGAAATGAATTTGCGGATGCGCGCACGCCTTTGTTTCCCGACGGTATAGCGCACCAAGCACGGGCTAATAGCAAAAGTTCACTTCAGTGAACTAATCAATTTGGCAGTTCTCTTTAGAGAACTTGAGCTATTAGCCCGTTGGCGAAGCCTATCCGAAGGATACACTTCCAGTTCAGGGCGGTGCAGAAACGAAGCTAGGAATCATGGATTGGAAATCCTTAACCCTTTGGCACAGCCTCTGTCTTGACCCAAACACATGCGGAGGGAACCTCCGCGTGATTTGGGTCGCTCGCACAGGAGAAACTTACATTAAATACGAGACTCCTGCTATGGAAGTTAGGGAATAGGCGATGGGCGACCTTATCTTTAAGCTTAATAGAAATAGGGTGTGAGCAACCTCACACCCTATTTCTATTTATCGATTAAATTGATTCAATCTAACTAGTGTAAGACGTGAGTCTAGCGAGTGCGATTGGTAGTAGTACCAGTCAATAACTTAGAACCCACATTTCCTTCTTCACTTCTAGCCGTCTGAGACGAGTAGTAGTAATGATTGTAACGGCTCTGCTTATCGAGATCGACACCATTGAGTACCATTCCCAATACTTTAAGTTTGGATTGAGTGACAATTTCTTGAGCGTAATCTACAGATTCTTTATCCGCAACACCCGGACGGAGGACGAATACCAATCCGCCTGCTTGAGTGCCCAAAATTGCCGCATCCGCAGCTACAGTTAATGGTGGCGCGTCGATAATTACCAAACCATACTCTTGCGACCACTGACCGATGAGCGTGCTCATTTGGACGGAATCGATTAAGATGACGGGGTTAGGCGGTACGACACCAGCAGTCAGTAAAAACAGGTTAGGCTGAATTTCGTGAGTAGCGGCTTTTTGGTCGCACTGTCCGCTGAGGACATTGCTGAGTCCTTCGTAGTTGCTTTGTCTCCAGATCAGATGTTGAGCGGGTTTCCGCATATCTGCATCGACGAGCAGCACTTTTTTACCGAGTTCGGCGACTGCGAGGGCGAGGTTGGCGGCAACAGTCGATTTACCTTCCCCAGCTTGCGAGCTAGATACTACGACTACTTTGAGGCTATCATCGGCGTTCAAGAATTGCAGGTTAGTTTGCAACATCCGGAAGGATTCACCCTCAATGCCCGTAGTCATCCCTGTTAACACCAGTTGACCTGGAGTTCTGGGGGCACCTTTACCGAGTTTGGGCAATTGACGCATTTTTTCAAATACGGGAATTTGTCCCAAGATGGGGTAACCAGGTAAGAGGTTTTTGGCTTCTTCGGATGTTTTAATCCGTTTGTCGGTACCATCGAGTAAGAAGGCTGTGGCTGCACCTAAAAATAGACCTAAGAAACCGCCGATGGCAATGTTTTGGAGCTTTTTGGGAGAGAGAGCTTCTTGGGGTAACTCGGCATGGGTGAGAATTCTAGAGTTACCGAGGGTTTGGTTTTCGGCAATTTCGATTTCTTGGAGTTTGCTCAAGAGCGTTTTGTAGTTAGTCCGCGTAGTTTCGAGCTTGCGTCCGAGGGCGTTTTGCTGTTGTTCTAGTTTGGGTAGTGCGTTCATCCGTTGCTTGTAAGCATCGACGACATATACCAATGCGGAAATCTGTTTTTGTAAGCTGGTCCGTTGCGCTTCGCTCTTAGCGAAGTCCGCAATCAGGTTACCTTGAATCCCCGATGGCTGTAGTTCGACGATTTTACCTTGGAACTGCTTGTCGCCAACTAAGCTCTGTTTGAACCGTTTTTGGAGGATTTCAACTAGGGCTTGACGTTTTTCTTTGAGATTGAGAATGCTCGGATCGTTATCGCTAAACCGAGTTTTTTCGATCGCGATTTTGGCTTCAACTTCTTGCAGTTCTTTGAGAGATTTCTGCAATCCTGGCGATTCGCTCACTAGTCCGGATTGAATGGTAGCTTGAGCATCTCTACCGCCAAATAATGCCTTGAGTCCTTCCAATCTAGAGGTTTCAGCGGCTAGTTGGGCAGAAGCAGAAGTAATTTCTTTATTGAGGTTAGTGATCGTCTCGACCGCTTTGACAGATTCTGTTGGCAGATCGACAACATTGTACTGCTCTTTAAACAAGCGGAGATCGTTTTCAGCCAGCTTGACTTCACCTTCGATTTTAGGCAGTTCTTGAGCGACGAATTTACGTGCGGCTTCTGCCTCGCGGCGTTGATTCTTTTGGTCGTCACGGATGTAAACTTCCATGATTTTCTCTACCACATCTCGTGACAACTCCTTGCTGGGATCTTGGAAGGTGACTTCGAGAATATCGGTGTTTTTAATGCTACTGACTTTTAATTGTTGAACGAAAGAATCAGATTTAGCGACAAATTTGTCTAGACGCTTTTTCTCTGGTCTATTTTTGTATTTACCCTCGCTTAATTCTTTAATTACGCCATTGATTGTGGTTAGTGACTTGAGAATTTCGGCTTGAGTGTTGACGGGCGTACTCCCGGTTAAACCATCTAATTCACCAATCGCTCCGCCAGCAGCATTGGTCGCACTACTCAACAAGGCACTAGTCTTGTTAGTCTTTTTAAGGATAACCTGTCCTTTGGCCTGGAATATTTCCACTTGCTGATAAGTCCAGATCGTTACTAACGCAGTAGTAAGAGCAAAGACTAACGAAGCAGGTAGCCAACGACGTTTGAGTACTAGCCAATATTGTGCAATTTCATCCATAATGCTTTGTGCGGGTGACTGTGTGTATACTCCTTCATATTCTAACACTGTGACTTTAGCTACTCGTATCCGCATTTAAACGTAAATCAACCCAGCTAGATCGACTAATTGAGTCGATCGATAACATCGATTAGTTGCAAATACTATCGAATTGAGTAATTAAAGGCAATGAGGATCTCCGTACTGAGAAGATCGTTCTATACACGAGGGTGACAATGTTATATTTATTCAGTAAGAATGCTGGGATTGTGTCGATCGCTATTGCAGAGGGTTACCATTCGTGCTAGAAGAAAATTTACTAAATCTCGCTGTTATCGACCTCGCTTCAGCTTCTGCTCATCTGGAACGGCGATTGCAAGAAATTCCCCCCGAACCTGGAGTTTACTTTATGCGAGATGCGACCGATCGTATCTTATATATTGGGAAGTCTAAAAAACTCCGTTCTCGCGTGCGCTCCTATTTTCGCGAAGCTAGCAATCATACGCCTCGGATTGCCATGATGGTGCGTCAGGTAGCAGACATTGAGTTTATCGTTACCGATAGCGAAGCTGAAGCCTTGGCTCTCGAAGCCAATCTGATCAAACAGCATCAGCCATATTTTAACGTCCTGCTCAAGGATGATAAAAAATACCCTTATATTGTCATCACTTGGTCGGAAGACTATCCTCGGATTTTTCTCACGCGCAATCGGCGGCTCGGTAAGGGTAAAGATAAATATTATGGGCCGTATACCGATGCACATCTGCTCAGGAATGTACTGTACACCATCAAGCGAACATTCCCACTCAGACAAAGACCCCAACCACTATTTAAAGATCGTCCGTGCCTAAACTACGATCTCGGTCGTTGCCCTGGCGTGTGTCAGAGCTTAATTGCGCCTACTGAGTATCGCCAAACCGTCGAAAAAGTAGCGATGATTTTTCAAGGACGCACTGGCGAATTAATCGAAACCCTGACAGCGCAAATGGGCAAAGCCGCTGAGGAACTAGATTTCGAGCAAGCCGGACTAATCCGCGACAGGCTTAATAACCTCACTGCCCTCAATGCCGACCAAAAAGTCTCATTATCTGACGATACCATCTCCCGCGACGCGATCGCCCTCGCTGCCGATGCTAAAACTGCTTGCGTACAACTATTTCAAATTCGGGCGGGTAAATTAGTCGGCAGATTGGGTTTCACCGCCCAAGTTCAATCGCTCACAGCAGATCTCCAAACTCCAGAGCCATCCCCCGCCGATTTGGGGGCAATCCTCCAAAGTGTCCTCGAAGCTCATTATCAAGCTGCCGACTCAGTAGAAATACCGACCGAAATTCTAGTCCAACATCCACTTCCCGAAGGCGAAATTCTTGCTAGTTATTTAAGCGATCGTAAAGGTCGGAAAGTAACGCTAGTTAACCCCCAGCGGCAGCTCAAAGCCGAGCTAATCGAGATGGTCGAGAAAAACGCTATTCACGAACTAGCGCGCCTGCAACGCCAAACAGAGCGCAATGCCAACGCCCTCGAAGATCTCGCCGAAATCCTCGGCTTGCCCAAATTACCACGTCGGATTGAAGGGTTTGATATTTCACACATTCAAGGCTCGAATGCGGTAGCTTCTCAAGTCGTATTTATCGACGGCTTACCTGCCAAACAACACTATCGCCATTATAAAATTCAAAATCCTGAAATTACGATCGGACATTCCGATGATTATGCCAGTCACGCCGAGATTGCCAGACGGCGATTTCGCAAGTATGCAGGCGGTGTCAATACCCAAGATCCCGATTTTCCCAATGTCGTCTTAATCGATGGTGGTAAAGGTCAATTATCCGCCGTGATGAATGTTTTAGAGGATCTAAATTTAACCGATAAAATGTCGATTATCAGCCTTGCCAAACAACAAGAAGAAATATTCGTCCCTGGGGAAAGTTTACCACTACCCACCGAAGCCGACCAACCGGGCGTTCAACTCCTGCGGCGGGTGCGCGATGAATCGCACCGTTTTGCCATTACCTTCCATCGCCAACAACGCAGCCAAAAACAAACCCGCTCCTATCTTGACGATATTCCCGGATTAGGATCGCATCGTCAAAAGCAACTACTCGCGCACTTCCACTCGATCGATTATATCAGAGCCGCCAGCATTGAAGATTTAGCCAAAGCTCCCGGTATTGGTACTCACATCGCTGGGGAAATTTATCGTTATTTTCATCCAGAATAAGAGTGCAACATCACGGCTCAATGCCTAATACTCTTAATTTAGCAGCAAGTCTTTCGGCTTCTCGCTCGGCATTCTCGGCTCGTAGCTCGGCATTTTCGGCTCGTCGCTGTTGGCAGCGACGTAGTTCGTCTAACTCGCCAAACCCGATGAACTTCTCACCATCGGGGCGATAAATAATTAATTCTGCACCTGCTCTCATGACAAAGCGAATGCCCAATCTGACACTCACCCAATCGTCAATTGCGGCGTTGGCGGAGCCTTCCCCCTGGGAAATCGGTACCAATTTATCGTCCGATCGCATCCACCCACTTAAATCTAATCGATCTGGATCGTAGATATAGTATTCTGCCACACCATAGCGTTCATAAAACTGGCGTTTGCGTTCCATCTCGCCCATCCGATTTCCAGGAGAGAGGATTTCAAAGACAACTTGAGGCGGAATATTATCTTCCTTCCACTGTTGATAAGAACCTCTATCGCCTTTCGGTCTACCAAATACTACCATCGCATCTGGCGCATTGCGAATGGTGTTGTCACCTTCGACGGGATACCAGAGCAAATCGCCAGCCACAAACACGTTCGGATCTGCGGCAAATAATAAGTCTAGATTTTCTTTAATCGTGACGATCCAGCGAAACTGTTTGGTGTTATCTGCCATCGGTTGGCCGTCACTGTCAGGATAATAAACCTTAGCTGGATGTTGCGATACCATAACTAGGGTAGAGATGAGTACATTTAGATTATATCATCTGACCGATCGTGAGTTGCGATCGGATAAACTACATAATTAGTAGTCGATTGTTGATTTAATGGCTTCTTATTTGGGGACTTTGTTGGGAATAATACATTTGTCAAAAAAAATACTGCAATCCCAAGAAAAAAATATGGTAAATTCTTTTTCAGATCGTTATTTAGATTAATATTCTCATGTTCGATGTTAGAACTATTTTGTCCCGATGAAATGTCTGGGTCTATGGTACCGCTTCTTGACCGCCACCGAGGAGATCGACGTATAATAAAAAATAGAAATACTCCTGCCATAAATAAAGCAATCCATAACAATAACGTTATAAGCCTAATCAAACCGATTGGTAATATCTTCCAAGTAAATCCAATAATAGCAATGACGGCAAACACCAACCAAAACACATAAATTACTTTATCTACTGTGTTTGGCTGTAAAAATTTACGATACTGGAGATTCGACCAAATTCTCATTTGAGATTGAGTCAGATCTATCATGAGTGTCAAACTTATGAAGGTTAAGATAACAGAAAGTACGGTTGGAAACAATTGTATTCCACAAGTATTGTAAAAATAAAATGTCAAGATCGATAGTGGTAATGCCGCAAACACCATAATCAGGAAAAAGTTCTGCAAAGACCCTTTGCTAGAAAGTCTCATATAGTGAGATTTCAACAAGTCGTAAGCCAGTATTTTGGGGGAAGGTCGATTAGGGTTAAGTCGAAGTGACTCTTCTAAAATTGGTAAAATTCGATTCAGATCCTGTTTATTTTTTCTTCTTTCCCAAGTCTCATAAATTAATGCTTGAGCATAAGCTTCATGAGCCACCGCACTTTCTGGGGCAAGACAAAGCAATTCTTGTGCTAGCTCTATCAATTCAGGAATATGACTATTACCTTCAAACACTAATAAGTTTCTTATTAAGTATAAAATAGAATTAACATGTTCTGGATCGATTTCTAAGCTATGTCGAGCAGTTTCAACTCCTTTTTCTAGAAAAACTTTTCTTTCCTCATATACAAAATCGCGAGAACATCCTCTCAGCCAATAAAGTTCTGATAAGGATGCATAGAAATCGGGATACTCTGGATCTAACTCGATCGCTTCGAGCAGATATTCTTCAGCTAAATTTAGTTCCTGTAACCGGATGTATAGACAACCTAATACCCAATAGGGATAAGGATTCTCTGGTACTAGCTCGATCGCTTTTTTACCTGATTCGATCGCTTCATCATAACGAGATAGATCGAATAGACACATTGCCAGCATGGTATGAGCGCGAGGATCGTCTGGGTTTTCGCTCAGATGTTTGCGAATTTCTTGCTCCGATCGATCGAGTCGATTGCTCTCCATCAATAACCAAGCACGATCGAGTGTTTTATCCATAACGTTTTACAGGGTTTTAAATTTGATATTGCGAAACCATAATTACATCTTCAAATATTTCAAAATCTCGTCGTAATTACCATCCTGATTGGCATGAATGGCATAATTACGCGCCGTGCTAAACCATTCGCGAGTAGAAGGTTTCACCCCACTCGCTGCCGTGCTTAAATCCTTAGTAGTTAACGGTTGGGGAATACCTGTTTTCATTGCGGCTTGAATTTTATGCTCCACCGCCAGATCCACGACTAGCTTCAAATCTGCCCCAGAACAGCCATCTGTCTGCTGGGCGAGGAATTGATAGTCGAGATCGGTTATTGGCTTGCCCTGACACTGCAAACGCAGAATGCTGGCACGAGCGGCAGCATCTGGGGGTGGTACAAAGAGGATGCGATCGAATCTGCCAGGGCGACGGAAGGCTGTATCTAAATGCCAAGGCGCATTAGTCGCCGCGAGAATCAATACGCCCTCATTAGAATGTTGCACCCCATCTAACTCGGTGAGGAATTGGTTAATGAGTTGTTTACCGCTACTTTGGCGCAGATCCGCGCGACTGGCGGCGAGAGCGTCTACTTCGTCAAAAAATAAAACGGAGGGCTGGTTTCGGCGCGCTCTGTCGAATAATTGATGCAGATTTTTCTCGCTATTACCGATCCACATATCGAGAATGTCATTCAAACCGACGGGAATAAACCCCGCCCGAATTTCGCCCGCTGTGGCTCTGGCTAAATGGGTTTTACCGCATCCAGGTGGGCCGTATAATAGAATTCCACCGCCGATCGATTTACCGTAGGCACGATACATATCGGCATGGGTGAGCGGATAAATAATCTTCAGGCGAATTTCTTCTTTCACCGTTTCCATTCCACCGACATCTTCAAAGCAAATAGTCGATTTCTCGATGCCTTCGGGAGTAGGTGTGTCAGGCTGGAAACTCTCAGCTTGTCTGACACCTAATCGATCGACCAACTCGGAATCCTGTAAGCTGGGATCTTGGGAAATCGCTTTGCGAAATTGTTGAGCGGCGGTATGTGAGTCACCCGATCGCATCAGCAGCCGCGCGTGGAGAGTTAAAATCGTGGCAGAAATCTCGCCGCAACTCAGTAAATCTTCGATAATAACTAACGCGGCGGAATCTTTTTCTTCCTGATAAAAGGCTCTCGCCAAACCCAGTTTGAGATCGAGATTGGCTGGCGCGAGGGCTAATGCTTGTTGAAATTCGATCGCAGCAGCAGCCGCTTCGCCCCGATTGAGCAGGGTATCGGCGATATGTTGGCGTAAGGGGATATTATCGGGGGAAAATTTCAGGGCTTCCCGGAGGGCTAGCAATGGATCGTTGGAATTAGTCATGCTGAGGAGTGGCAAAAATAGCACTATCTCTAAACTACCCATCTCGATCGAGGTAATTTCGGTTCTGGCGTAATGTTTGGAAAATAGATTAGAGCGACGATTTAGTGCAGATGGTGACGCAATGGCGCGGATTACAGCCGATTTATTTTTAAAAACCGATTTTTTACCAGAATTATCGAGTTGGTGTCGTTATTGATATTAGAGTGGAAAATGCCACGATGATAGATGTTGAAGTCAATGAACCAGATCGAGCATAATTCCCGATCGGGTTGGCACGGACGGTTACAATTAACCTACCGCCACCACCTCGCCAAAACTCAAGCGATCGAACATTATGGTATTGCCCCGCTCAAAGTCCAGCGGGCGTTCTATCCCGAAGGTGATGCAATTTGTCACAATACGATTTTGCATACGGCTGGGGGAATTGTCGGTGGCGACAGGCTCCAAATCGCGATCGATCTCCAGCCGGAATCTCGCGCGGTTATTACTACAGCAGCGGCGGGGAAGATTTATACTAGTAACGGCGATCTGGCAGCTCAAACCATCGTCCAGAATATTGGCGATAATGCTTGTCTGGAATGGTTGCCACAGGAAACAATTATCTTTGATGGAGCGATCTTTCACCAACATTTACGCGTAAATTTAGCACCCACAGCAAGCTGGCTGGGATGGGAAATTTTACGATTCGGGCGCACGGCACGCGGTGAAAGGTTTACCAACGGGATCTGGAAATCTGCTACAGAAATATATCGACAAGGAGATCCAGTCTGGATCGATCGTCAGTTATTAGTTGGCGATGAGACAATCGATCGTGCTAATAGTTTAGCTGGATATCCGAGCGTCGGTTCTTTAGCTTGGATCGCTCCAGGTGGCTCGGTGACCGCAGATGCTGGCGTTAGTAAGGACTTAGTTATTAACGCTCGATCGTTATTTACCGGCGAACCCAGTCGCATCGGCGTAACGCGCTTATCAGCAGGATTATTGTGTCGTTATCGAGGTGACTCTACAACAGAGGTGCGTCGGTGGTTTACGGCTGTTTGGCATCTACTACGCTCTTCATTTCTCAACAGCCCGCCCATCCATCCCCGCGTGTGGCAATAATATCGTAATGGGATTTTGGATTTTGCGGCTTTCGTTTCTCATCCAGCGCATCTGAGCTGACATTTATGTCAGCTAATAGAAAGAAATTTTGGCAGAGGCTACAGATCTACAGATTGTTGGGTGAGCGTGTTGGGTTTCATTCTTCAACCCAACCTACAGATCTTGAAATATTAGTCCGCGTAGCGAAAAGTGCGTTCTTGGGGTTTCCCCAAGTAAAGCACCTTTTCAAGAGAGGCGGACTTTGCAGCACTAGCGACGATTTCAATCGTTGTGCTGTCCGAATCGCCTTGGCGGTTGCTGTACTTTAAATATCCTTACCCCAACGCAAAAACCCCCCTCACAGTAATGTGAGGGGGGTTTTAATCTCTTAAACTCTTATATCAAAAGGTATTAACCGTTGATGGAAGGAGCAGTCAAAGCAACTGGAGTAGCTTCACCAGCAGCTAAGTCAAGAGGGAAGTTGTGAGCGTTACGCTCGTGCATTACTTCCATACCTAAGTTAGCGCGGTTGATGATGTCAGCCCAGGTGTTGATTCCATGACCTTGTGCATCTACAACTGATTGGTTGAAGTTGAATCCGTTGAGGTTGAACGCCATTGTGCTTACGCCCAAAGATGTGAACCAGATTCCGACTACAGGCCATGCAGCTAAGAAGAAGTGCAAGGAACGGCTGTTGTTGAAAGAAGCGTATTGGAAGATTAGACGACCGAAGTAGCCGTGTGCTGCAACGATGTTGTAAGTTTCTTCTTCTTGTCCGAATTTGTAACCGTAGTTTTGGCTTTCAACTTCGGTTGTTTCACGAACTAGGCTGGAAGTTACTAACGAACCGTGCATTGCGGAGAATAACGAACCACCGAAGACTCCAGCTACGCCGAGCATGTGGAAGGGGTGCATTAAGATGTTGTGCTCTGCTTGGAAGACGATCATGAAGTTGAAGGTTCCGGAGATGCCTAAGGGCATTCCGTCTGAGAATGAACCTTGTCCGATTGGGTAGATGAGGAATACTGCGGTTGCTGCTGCGACTGGTGCGGAGTAAGCAACACAGATCCAAGGACGCATTCCTAAGCGGTATGAGAGTTCCCATTCACGTCCCATGTAGCAGAATATTCCAATGAGGAAGTGAAATACTACTAGTTGATAAGGGCCGCCGTTGTACAACCATTCGTCTAGGGATGCTGCTTCCCAGATTGGGTAGAAGTGAAGACCGATTGCGTTGGAGGAAGGAATAACAGCACCGGAGATGATGTTGTTTCCGAACATTAAGGAACCTGCTACTGGTTCGCGGATGCCGTCGATGTCTACTGGGGGAGCAGCGATGAAGGCGATGATGAAGCAGATGGTAGCGGAGAGTAAGGTGGGTACCATGAGTACGCCGAACCAGCCGATGTAAATCCGGTTTTCTGTGGAGGCGATCCAGCTACAGAAGCGTTCCCAGACGTTCGCGTTCTGGGTGCGTTGTAAGGTTGTGGTCATGTGATGATGATTGCTGTTTGTTCTGTGTAGAACGGAATGTTTTTTACGTATAAGTCTAATTTAACCCGATTGTTAATGTTTGTAAACCTTTCTCAGTTTTGTTAACCTGATGGGAGTGATTAGTTTTGGTTATGTATGCTGGTATTTCTCGCTCGAAACTGATACTGCACCAGCAGAATGGGAGGATTACCAGCCACTCGATTCTCGTTCCGAACATCTGAGTTGAGTATGCTCTAGTTTCATTCTTCAACCCAACCTACAGATCTCTCAATAATTGCCACTCGATCGACGATCGGGAGATATCGCCAATCGCAGGATATATTGTGACATCAGGCTAAATTGGAAAGTAACAACCTGTTGATGCAGACCGAGACGGCTGCAAGGAGAGCATATTTGGACAACATTAGAAAAATGCTAGAGATTGGACTCGACTCAAGATCTACCGCCGAATTAATTC
Source organism: Chamaesiphon sp. VAR_48_metabat_403 (assembly GCF_031422475.1). Taxonomy (NCBI): domain Bacteria; kingdom Bacillati; phylum Cyanobacteriota; class Cyanophyceae; order Gomontiellales; family Chamaesiphonaceae; genus Chamaesiphon; species Chamaesiphon sp. VAR_48_metabat_403. The sequence continues at coordinate 5,825 of NZ_JANPLS010000062.1, read as the reverse complement.
AGCTTGCCTTAGCAGCATCTGAAGAAGATGACGATTACACCAAAGAGCGTTGGCATTTTGTGGGCTTGCTCCAGCGTCGCGGAAATCGAGAGGTACTGGATCGATCGTTAGCATTGACAGAGAGTATATCGATCGAGGAAAGATCTTTAGGTATCGATATTTTGGGACAGTTGGGCATTCCAGACCGAACTTTTCCCGATGAATGTGTGACGAGGCTGATAGAAATGTTAAATCAGGAATTCGATCCGCTCATCTTGCGAGATATTTGTATTGCACTGGGACATTTCCAAGATCCGCGATCGATCGAGCCACAATTAAAATTTTGCCTACATCCCGATTGGGAGGTGCGCTATGGAGTGGTGAGTGGATTGAGCGGACGCGATGACGAACGAGCTATTTGGGGTTTGATTAGGTTATCTGCCGATGTGTGCCCAGAAGTCCGTGATTGGGCGACTTTTGGGTTGGGGACATTAATTGAGGTGGATACACCAGCGATTCGGGAGGCATTGTATCAACGGTTTCTGTTAGAGGATAGCCAAGATAAGGAAACGGCCGAAATTTATGACGAGGCATTGGCGGGGCTGGCGAATCGCAAAGACGATCGCATCTTGCCCCAACTGATAGCAGAACTGATGTCTGATGAAGTGGGGAAATTAGCAATCCAGGCAGCGGAAGCAATGGCTGACGATCGCCTCTACCCCGCATTATTGCATTTACAAACTTGGTGCGATAGTACCTATTTGGAAGATGCCCTATTGGCTTGTAATCCTCGATCGAGCCAGCAATTGTCATCATGAAAATTGAGACCGGATCTGATGCTGGTTTTTAAAAATAAAACTGCTGCAATCCGCATTATGTCGTTGAAGATCGCCCGATCGGAATATATCGGCCACCCCATTTGTGAGATGATTGGGAATCAAAATTCGTTAGCGGAGCTTCTCCGGCTGGAGAATCGGGTGACTACTGTGAACTCATTACTGCAAGTGTTTCAGAGTCGAAAAATGGCAGCATTGCTATTTGTCGGCTTCTCATCAGGACTGCCAATTTTACTCATTTTTAAAACAGTCCAATCCTGGATGTCAGATGCAGGGACGGATCTGAGTAAAATTGGTTGGTATGGGAGTCTGATAGGGTTTCCATACGCTTTTAAGTTTTTATGGTCGCCACTGCTCGATCGATATGTACCGCCATTTATGGGTCGGCGGAAGGGCTGGCTGCTGATTATTCAGTCGTTGTTGGTAGTGTCTATTGGCGCAATGGCGTTACAAGATCCTGCTAAAAATTTGGATTTATTAGCGATTAACTCGGTCATAATTGCCTTTTTGGGTGCATCTCAAGATATCGTCGCTGATGCTTATCGGACAGATATATTATCTGAAGCAGAAGCTCCCGTGGGGATGGGGATTTTTACCGCAGGTTATCGGGTTGCCCTAATTGTGGCGTTTGCTGGTGCGTCTAAATTATTTGAAAATGTCTTTGGTGCTTGGCAACCTGTGTATCTGGCGATGGCGGGATTTATGCTGTTGGGTTTGGTATTTACGTTATTCGCGCCTGAGACGGAATCGACAGATTTGCCCCCAGCAACGCTTACCGATGCAGTAGTCCTACCATTTGCTGACTTTTTTCAGAGGAAGGGATTTATTTATGGCAGCTCGGTCTTACTATTCATCGTTACATACAAAGTCAGCGATGCCATGATGGGTGCTATGTCGATTCCGTTTCTGAAAGCCGCTTGTTTTACCCAAGGTCAAATTGGCGATATTAATGGTTTCATGGGAATTGTTGCTGCGATCGTGGGAGCCTTGTTAGGTGGAGTTTTACTGACGAGAATCAGTGTTTTTCGCGGACTGTGGCTGTTTGGTAGTCTACAGGCAATTGGGATTATCTTTTACCTGCTGTTGGCACAGGCGATTAATCCCGATCCCGCAATTACCGATTTAGCCAAAGTCTGTCAGAATTTTACACTCCCGCCCTTCTCTTATCAATTGTTTATTTTGGCGATTAATGTCGAAAACTTCTGCGGGGGGATGGAATCGACTGCATTCGGACTGTTTTTGATGAGCATGTGCAATAAGCAATTCACGGCAACTCAGATCGCGCTCTTATCTAGCCTTATGGCTTTAAGTAAATTGATTGTCGCGCCGATCGGCGATGTGGTTAAATCGATCGGGTGGTCGAATTTTTTCTGGTTGAGTATGGTGACAATTATTCCTAGTCTGATTTTACTGGTATTTTTAGCCAGAGCGGATAAAAATTTAGGTACCACACTGAAAGAATACTAAATTAATTTTTGTTACAATCGACAAATAACTAATCTGTATCAGTTTTTGAATTTATCATGACCTTCTTCCGCCAAAATGTCGCCCCATTCCTGATTTTACTAGTGTTTTTGTTTGCGCTAGTTGCCACCAGTGCGAGAATTTTCTTGCCGACAGATATGTCTGGTCCCGCGCCAGTAGCTGGCTCTGTGTTAATTCAGATCATATTAACACGGGTAAATTAGAACGTGAGTTCGGCGAGTCCGAGATATTCGACTCCTTGAGTAGTAACATTAAATCGACAAGGGAGTACTTGCAATCCCTTGGCGATTGCGGTGCGTAAAAGCTGACCGTAAAGCGGATCGGTAGTATCTCCAGGCGCAAATTTGGTTTTGTCGCCGCGATTGATGAGGTAGAGCATCACCGCGCCAGATTCAGGCATAACATCGATGAGTTCGCGCAGGTGTTTTTGACCTCTGGTAGTCTCAGTATCGGGAAAAACGGCAGTGTCGCCGATCGACCAAGTGGTATTTTTAACTTCTAGGTAGATCGATCGCGCTCCGCCTTCGAGTAAAAAATCGATTCTACTGCCGTTATTTTGCCCGTAGGGCACTTCCGATCGAATTGTTTGGTATGTTTCAAGTTCGGGAAATAATTGCCGTTCTAGGGCGATTTTGACCAGCTTGTTGGGCAAGGCGGTATTAATGCCAATCCACACGCCATCGATCGAGATCGTTTCCCAAGTATACGCAAGTTTGCGTTTGGGATTATCTTGGAATGATACCATCACTGGCGCGCCAAGTTGACACACTCCAGTCATTGGGCCAGTATTAGGGCAATGTGCGGTAATTGTCTCCCCGGTATCGAGCTGGATATCTGCAAAAAACCGCTTGTACCGTTTGACTAAAATGCCGGGGTAGAGCTGAGGGTAGGTGTAGAGCAAATGAGATGGGAGATGGGAGACTGGGGGACTGGGGAACGGCGATTTAGAGGCTGTTGGGAAATACGGACAAGATTGATTAGTCTTGGCACAGAAAATCTTCTAGCCACGTCAAATCTAGGGTGGCTGAATTGAGATCGATTTTAACCGCACGCACTCGCCTGATAATAATTGCCAAGTCTTGGCACAGAAAATCTTCTAATAAGCCGAGATCTTCCCACGATAGATCTAGAGTAGCTGATTTGCAAGCGGGTGTAAGCACAACCGCACGCACGCGCCTGATGATAATTGCCACCCTACCAGCTTTGAGATCTCGATCGTTCAAATATTGTGCTAGTTTGGCTAAATAATCTCGATCGATATTCACAGCTTCACTCAACAATTTCCTAATTTTCCCAGTTTTATCGTGCAGTAATTTTTCGCCCAACGGTGTGTCGGCACATTTCTTCCAGGGATGTCGCTCGATCTCGCTAACGCGATCGATTAATCGATCTAAATCCGCCTCTGGTTCCCCTAACGATTGCTTGACATTGCGACGATAAGTGCCATTTACCCAACGCTTGCGCCACCGAATCGAAGTGCGTGCCGATTTGTCGTTTTCGCCGTAGGTATTCTGGCAATCTTTAAGTAAAGACAGCCGTTTTTTTGTCTGTGGTGTCTGCGGTTGTCTCATGGCGGGTAATATCGTTGATGAGTTCGATCGAGAACTAATGCAAATCGAAATGTTGCTACGTATTTCTGGATATCCTCTTAGGTTCTGGTAGCGATGTAGGTTTCGAGATAGCCGAGATCGATCGCCATTTGGTCGATTGGGGCGTTAATATTAGCTAGCTGTCGATCGCGAGCGCAGGTTTCGATTTGTTTGGCTAATGCCGCAATACTGGTAATCCCGACATTCGCACTCGCACCCTTAATGTAATGAGCTTCATGACCGATTTTGACTATATCTTTATCGATGACGGCTTGGCGGAGATCTTCGATGTGAATTTTGACATCTTCTGCCAACATGGTGAGTAGCTCTAGTTCAAATTCGGGGTCATCTTCTGAAACTTGATGCAGTTGTTCCCAGTCGATGTCTATGCGATCGTTCATTGGATGATGTCGTGAGAGATGTAAGCCGATTACGATTAATATTTTATCCTCTCGATCGCCGATTCTCCTAATCTATGTATGTTTCAAACTACCCGCCGCCGTTTGGCAATTTGGTATACAATCGTTACTGCGATCGTGTTGCTGGTATTTGCCAGTGCAATGTATATTTACGTGCGAAGTACCCTGATCGAGCGGATCGATGATACGTTAAATCATGTCGTAGAAGTAGTCAGTCGCTCTTTGACGATCGATCGTATCGATGCGCCGGGGATTCCCAGTCAGTTTCAGATTAATGTCGCGGCGAGTTTTCAAGATAATTCCGACCGACGACTCGATGACGATCGCATCGATCTGGAATTATTCAATCTGAGTGGTAAATTATTGTGGTCTACACTTAAAGAGCCACTCAATCTCCCAGTCTGGATCGATCTCGATGGTGCGACGGTGCGCGTTAGTAACGAGCGCATTTTGCGACAAATTACGGCACCAGTCTATAAATATAATGTTTTAGTCGGATTTTTACGAGTCAGTCATCCTTGGTTTGAAGTTACCAAGCCTACCGAGTCGTTAATTGTCGATCTCACCATCGGAACTTCATTAGTACTAGCCAGCGTAGCAACGATCGGCTGGTTTTTATCGGGGATTGCGATCGAGCCAGTCAAAGCATCTTACCAGCAGCTCAAACAGTTTACTGCCGATGCATCGCACGAACTCCGCAATCCGATCGCGACTATTCAAACCAACGTCCAAGTCGCACTCGGTGAGGAACCATTATTACCCCACCAACGCCAACAACTCCAAACGATCGAACGCCTGACGCGGCGGTTGGGAAGATTGGTTGACGATTTATTATTTCTAGCTCGTCAAGATAGTAGTATCGTTACGCCAGAATTTAGCTTAGTGCCGCTCGATGCCTTATTAATGGAAACGATCGAAGAACAGCAATTAGCCGCAGCAGCCAGAGGAATTAACCTGAAATTTGAGATTGTCGATCCTGTGCTTGCGGAGAATGATAACAAACTAGATGTTTTTAGTATCGACGGAGATTGGGATCGATTAGTCAGACTATTTACTAATTTGCTGACTAATGCGATTCAATACACGCCGCCGCAGAGCAAACACCCGTCGGAGATTAATATTGAATTAAAACATCTAACTCACCAAAATATACCATACTTACAAGTCCGAGTCCAAGATAATGGGATGGGAATTCCTGAAGATGCACTGCCCCATTTATTCGACAGGTTTTATCGCGTCGATCCGGCCCGAACTGCTACTGCTTCTGATGTCAGTAGCGGTTCGGGATTGGGACTAGCGATCGTCGAGTCGATCGTTACCAGTCATCAGGGCGAACTCAGCATCGATACTCAAGTTGGGGTCGGTACGACTGTTTTTGTCACATTCAAACGCGCCCGCAGTGTCCGAACATATTCCTGAGCCTCCCCGCTCCCCGCTCAGTAGTAAATTTTTGAGTCGATCGGTAGTGCAATCGCGCTCCTGTTACCAAAAGTTATCATTTAATGTAGATAGAATAC
>NZ_JANPLS010000061.1:0-2580 GCF_031422475.1 Chamaesiphon sp. VAR_48_metabat_403 | reverse complement strand
ATATGTTCTTTCACTGTTTGCCCCCTAAAAATAAACCCACAATATTTTCTTCAGTGGGTTTGCGGCTCCGCTCACCGCCCGGGGTTTGGGGTTCCCCGAAACCCGTTTTGCTGGTACTTTATTAAATTGCACGTCCCTAATCCCTCATCTCCAAGATTTTCAATCCCAGTCTCCCCGTCCCCTTTGAGGTTCGATCGAAAATTTGATATAGTGTAAGCTATGTGCCTTCAATATGTAAAATCTATGAAGTCCATTCAGACGGCTATCTTATTATTTGCTCTCGCCAGTGCAGTTGAGTTATGTCAGGCAGAGCGAGTATTTGGCTATGTACTCATACCAGAATTAACTCGAACCCAAATTAGCATAGTTCCAGCGACGAACAGTTTATTCGATCGGGGATTACAAAAACAGGAACAGGAAGATTACGCTGGCGCGATCGAAGACTATACAGAATTTCTCAAAACTAATCCCAACCATAGCGAAGGATATAGCAATCGGGGATTTGCCAAAGCGATGCTCGACAAGCTGCAAGAAGCCCTCCAGGACTTCGATCGAGCCATCGCACTCGCGCCCAATAATGCGGATGCTTACAATGCACGCGGCAATGTTAACGCGATGGCTGGCAATCTGAGTGCGTCAATTCAAGATTTCAATCGATCGATCCGCTACAATCGTAATTTCGCCGATGCTTATTATAACCGAGCGATTAGCAGACACAGTTTGGGCGATCGACGCGGAGCCAAATTGGATCTGAGTAAAGCCGCGAAATTATTTCAGCAACAGCAAGATCTCGGCGGCTATCAGCAAGCACGAGAATGGATCGATAAATTGAAGTAGGTTTTGGGCTTTAGGCTTTAGCGAAGATCTACCCACCCCGCCCGTTGGGCACCCCTGTCTTGAAAAGGTGCTCTACTTGGGCTTCACCTTTGGACGGGTTCCCCGTCAAAAAGGGTGAGACAAGACAGGGGAGACCCCAAGACCGCACTTTTCGCTCCATGGAGGGGATTTTCCTTACTCCTTACCTTCAAAACTACCATCGTCATATCATCACCATTGGTGCGATCGTTGCTGGTAAACTCTTCGAGCGTGGCGACGATGTAGTCTAGAGTAGCTTGAGAACTTAACTGTCGTTGGCAGGCATTCCGAAAAGTCTGAGTTAAATTTTCCTCATTAAACCTTTCGCCATTTTGATTAGCCGCATCGGTAAAGCCATCGGTATAGTAGATAATGGTATCGCCGTGCTGGAGTCGAACGTGAGCCTCTTCATATTCAGAATTGGCATCAAACCCGATCAACATTCCCGAAGTATCGAGCTGAACGATCTCTGATGTGGCTGCTTGCCAGTATAGAGGTGGGTTGTGGGCGGCGTTGCTGTAAGTCAAAATTTGAGTAGTCGGATCGTATTCTGAATAAAAGAGCGTCACGAACCGACTAGAATTTTCTAGATCTGCAAACATGACGCGGTTGAGGTTCTGAAGGATGCGTGCGGGTGAATGACCATTGAGTACCTCCGAGCGTAACATGCCCCGCGTCATGGTCATAATTAGCCCTGCTGGGACACCTTTGCCCATGACATCGCCGATGGTGATACTCCATTTATTGGTATTGCTAACATCGCTAGATTTATTACCGAGTCGATCGTAATTAGCGGGGATAAAATCATAATAGTCGCCCCCAACGCGCTCGGCATTAAGATAACAGGCGGCGAGTTCTAAGCCAGGAATATCGGGAAATTGCTTGGGTAACAGACGTTCTTGAATTTCAGCACCGATTTCTAATTCGCGATCGAGTCGTTCTTTTTTGCGTAATTCTACTGTTAATTCATCATTGTGGATTGCTACTGCTGTTTGATCGGCAACTAATTGTAATAGTTTTTTGCGATCGTCAGTCCACTCATAATTCGAGTTGCGGGTAAATACGTACAACCGACCGCGTTCGCCACTTTCGAGTAAAATTGGTGTGCGGAAAATCTGAATTGTATAATCGATATCTATTTCGATTCTATTTTCTAACTTATCCCAAAAGTCAGTATGAAAATTGATTTCTTTACCATCAGAAACATCGGCAATGGTTTGCGAAATTGCCGTTTCAATCCGGTAGCGTAGCTCGTTACAGTTACCTTCACCCTGACAATGTAACTGATGGATTTGTAATTGACCAGTCTTTTTAAATAGAATTATCGCCCCACCTTCAGCATCGGTAACTCGTGTCACCATTAGCGGAATCAACTCTAAAAATTGATTGAGATTCTTAAAACTCCGCAAGGCAAAACCTAAGCCGCTCAGGAGTTCGTGAGTTTTTTTTTGTTGGCGAGTCAGATTGACGATCGATTCTTCGAGAGCCGCTATCGATGCAAACTGTGGTTCATAATTCATCATTTATAATTCCTAACCACTTAATAACGCCTCGACAAATTCATAGCTAGAAAAAGGTCTTAAATCTTCAATACCTTCACCAGCACCGATAAACCGAATCGGTAACCCAAGTTGTTGGACTACTGCTAAAGCTACACCACCTTTGGCTGTTCCGTCTAGTTTGGTTAATACTACCCCACTTAATTTCGCGGCTTCAGCAAATACT
>NZ_JANPLS010000060.1:0-3931 GCF_031422475.1 Chamaesiphon sp. VAR_48_metabat_403 | reverse complement strand
CACTGATCGATCTCGACCTCACCGCCGCTGTTAAATGGCATAAAGAAAAAGGCTCATTAGCCACGATCGTCACTAAATCGGTACCGCGCGATGAAGTCTCTAGCTATGGGGTAGTCGTTACCGATGAAAATGGCAGAGTCCAAGCTTTCCAAGAAAAACCTTCAGTTGAAGAAGCTTTAAGTACGAATATTAATACGGGTATTTATATTTTTGAGCCAGAAGTATTAAACTATATTCCTTCCGATCAAGAATATGACATCGGTGGCGATTTATTTCCAAAATTAGTCGAAATGGGCGCGCCTTTTTACGCAATTCCAATGGATTTCCAATGGGTCGATATCGGTAAAGTTCCCGACTATTGGCAAGCAATTCGCAGCGTTTTAATGGGTGAAGTTAAGAATGTGCCGATTCCGGGCATTCAAGTCGCACCGGGCATTTATACCGGAATTAATGTGGCGGTAAATTGGGATAAAGTCGATATTACCGGGCCTGTATATATCGGTGGGATGACCAAAATTGAAGATGGTGCTAAAATTACGGGGCCAGCGACGATCGGCCGCAATTGTCATATTTGCGCTGGTGCCCACATTGATAATAGCGTGATTTTTGAGTACTCCAGAATTGCGTCGGATGTAACGCTGACTGATAAGTTAGTATTCGGACGCTATTGTGTCGATAAAGACGGCGCGACGATCGACGTACAAGCCGCTTCGCTCGATTGGTTGATTACCGATACCCGTCAGCCGATGGAAGCGATCGCTAAACGATCCGCTCTAGCAGCCAAGTTTGTCGCTCAAGTCTTTGAATCGGAAGAAACACCCATTACATTGCGATAGCGATCGGATCTAGACTTCGTTTCTAGATCTAAATCCCTCTAAATCCCCCAAGGATGCGCTACGGTGTATACACAAGTCGGATAGACTTCGTTTTGAGATCTGAACCCCCCTTAAAAAGGGGGGAACCGGATCCGGAAAGCCCCCTTTCCAAGGGGGTTGGGGGATTCTCACCAATTTCGCTGCTCACTATAGATGTGTATTCACGGTAGCCTTTCCTCTTGACAATCCCCACAGCTCCAGCTTGACACGATCGAACCCGATCGATCCGCTTAGATCCATGTCCGATCTCGAACCCGAACACCTCCACCTCGCCAGTAGTTTTGAATGCGGTTGGCAAGGTGTAAATTTAATATTAGAGCGAGAACCGCGCGGGGAGATGCCCGCAGCGACGCTGGACGTTCATTTTATTACGATCGCACTCGCAGATTTTAGCTGTAGTTACAAAACACCCAATGGCTGGGCACATGTGGACTATCAAGCAGGAGATGTCGCGATCTTGCCCCAAACAGAGCTATTTCCACTCGTCCAAATCGATCGAGAAGTACCTCTATTAGAATTATTTCTCCAGCCACAACAGACGGCAACGCTGGCTCCTGACAAACAATTAGTCCCACAAATTCAAGTCCGAGATCCGCTCATCGCACAGATGGGATTGGCACTATATCGAGAGTTAAGATCTAGCGGTGTCGAAGGAAAGCTCTACGCCGAGTCGATGTCGATCGCGCTATCGGCACATCTGGTACAAAACTATAGTACGGCGCAAATTGCCCCCATCAAAGGTCTACTTTCGGCACGAGCTACCCAACAAATCGCCGATTATATCGAAGCTCATTTGAGTGAAGAACTGACGGTAGCACGATTGAGTAACGTCGTCGCACTCAGCGTTCATCACTTTGCAACAGTGTTTCGCCGCACATTTGGCTTAACACCACATCAATATATCCTCAAACAGCGGATCCTCCGGGCAAAAATCCTGTTAAAAACTACCCCGCAGCCACTTGTCGCGATCGCCCATCAAGTCGGATTTCAAAGCCAAAGTCATTTTACCCGGATTTTTCACGCTCATACCCACTGTACGCCCAAACAATATCGAGAGCGACTATAAATCGCGGTTTTAGACCAAACTTCGCAAACCTGGGCAAGACACCAGCACGGATCGATCGCTAAAGTGGACTCTATTACCCACAGATCGATCGGAGATTAGTAGTATGAAGGGATGGCAAATAGTTATAGCCGTGACGATCGCGATCGGATTGGCTGTAGCCGCCATTTGGGGCGGCATGGGCGTAACCGAAGACACTACGCTATTGCTAGTGAGGTTAACAGCCAGATCCTCATGTCTGATATTTTTACTCGCCTTTATCGCCTCACCACTGCGGCGGTTGTGGCAATCGCCCCTGTCGCTGTGGTTGGTACAAAATCGCCGCTTTTTAGGCTTGTCGATGGCAATATCGCATACCTACCATGCGATCGCTTTTTCCACATTACAAGTCGTCATTCGCCAACAAGCTTTTACAGCCGATCCATTAGCAATTTTAGGCTATGTTTTTCTGCTTGGCATGACAATTACCTCATTTCCCGCGCCAGCAAAAGCGATTGGGCGGCGGGCTTGGCGGGTGATACATACGGCTGGCATGTTTTATTTCTGGCTGATATTTGCCGTTGAATTTGGCAGAAGAGCTGGGCTAGAATGGGGCTATTCGTGCTTATCGCTATTAGTGGCGATCGCCATGCTCGTCCGGATTTTGGGCAGTCGCAGAGCCACGCCGCAGGTAGTATAGATGCGATCGAACCCTCCAAACCTCATTTACCCGCTCGGATTTGGGTAGCCTAGAAATAGATATTATTAATGACAATAAGGCATCCTCAGATTTCAACCATGCATAAGATTGTTATAACAGATCGAGTGGCGGAAAAAGGCGATCGAAATTCCGTAGGTGGTTTCCCCATTCTTGCCAAGCACCAAGCCCATCCCCATTGTAAAATTTGCGATGCTCAAATGGCACTATTTTTACAATTCGATCTCAAGCCAGAATTCGATCTCTCATTCTTAGAAAATAGTCATTTTTTAGCATTCATGTGTCCGAACCATAATGATATTCCAACTGTTGCTGAAGATTTTCTAGACAGTGCAGCGGTTATCCCCGATCGATATTGGGAGCAGGAAGAAGGACATTTTACATTAATTCTCAATCCACCGAATATTGAGGAGAAGATCGGCGAATGCGATCCGTTTATTCAAGCCAAACAACTAGATTTTGTCAAAGCTGAAGAAACAATTGAAGATTGGGGCGATCCAGAAGCGGGGATATCCTTGATTGTCGGTAGCGAACAGGGTTTTAAGATCGGAGGTACGCCATCATGGTTTAACTATGATTGCCAAGCTAACTGTTCTTGCGGCGCAAAAATGAAATTTATCGGTCAGATTCCTACGGATTTTGGGTTTACACAAATACCCAACGCACCCAAGCAACCAGATGAATTTTCTTCAGCAGAATACTATTTCTTATTAGGCAATCAGGTTTATATTATGGGTTGCAGCAGTCAGTGTCATGAAATGGCGGCGATCGCGATCTGCGATAATTAGAGTGGATCTCAAAAATATTTAGATCTGTAGGTTGGGTTGAGGCACGAAACCCAACGATCCTAGCGATCGATCGACAATTGCGTAATATTTTTTAAATATTGGTGTAGTAGTTGGGTTTCGTTTCACTCTACCCAACCTACAACTCTACCCAACCTATAACTTAGGTTAATTACTCGACTTCCGGCCATAACAAGCGCACCGCCATCAGAGCAAAACCTAGTGCTGCCATACCTTTAAGCACCTTTGTTGGTAAAAACGCCGCAATTTCACCACCTGCTAATACCCCGATCGAACTAGCCAATAATAAAGCCGCCACCGAGCCAAAAAATACCGCACGCGGATGTTGGCTACTACCGCCTAACGCGATTGCCGCTAACTGGCTTTTGTCACCAATTTCAGCAATAAATACCGTCATGAAAGTTAAGCCGAGTAATTGCCAGTTCATAGATGGGAGATGGGAGGTGGGAGATGGGAGGTGGGAGATGGGAAGTGGGAGATGGGAGTTCGG
>NZ_JANPLS010000059.1:0-9617 GCF_031422475.1 Chamaesiphon sp. VAR_48_metabat_403 | reverse complement strand
GATTAAAGCTGCTGATGCCGCTCAAATTAGGAAAAGGGAGCGGGATTTATTACGTCGTAAATCTCAGTAAAACGACATTCACCCTTTTCGGGATCTGTAGGGGTGGGTTTGCGGCGCATCGAACGGGAGGTTCCCTCCCGTTTGTGTGCGACAAGACAATGCAATTTAATGTCGATATTACTGTTCGATCTCAAACAAAACCCACCCTCCGCCACCAGGATCTAAAAAGATCTCAACTGAGTTCTGGATATGAGTGTGTTGGATGTGTCGATCGATATCTACCCACCCCACTGGGCGGGTGACCCGACCAGTAGCCCTACGGGCACCTCTGTCTTGACGTTTTTTTATTCGGGGGTTCCCCCCGAATAAAAACGTCGCTCCCAAGAGGGGATTTCGTCCTTTGGAGATCTCAATACTGCAATTAAAGCCTAACGCCTAAAGCCTAAAACCTAGATTTGTCGTCCTAAAATAGCTAAATCTCGATCGATGCCGTTGAGTTCGGCGATTTGGGGTAAATAACCCCACTGTTGAAAGCCATATTTTTTAAAGAGATTGATGCTCGGTTGATTGTGAGCAAAAATAAAGGCAACTAGTGTTTTGATATCTAAATTAGGCGCGCTTGCAATTGCTTGAGATAGTAATTGAGTGGCTAAATGTTGGTGGTGAGAATCTGGGGATACGTATACACTTACCTCGACAGTATGACGATAAGCATCGCGCCCGTAAAACGATCGAAAGCTAAACCATGCTTTAATTTTATTGTCTGCTTCTAGTACCCACAATGGGCGACGATCGGGTGTATGGGCGGTAAACCAGTCCATCCGACTGGCTACGGTGACTGGTTCTAAATCTGCTGTTGCCATCCGTCCGGGAATCGATGTATTGTAAATCTCAATAATTGCGGGTAAATCATCGATGTGAGCATCGCGAATCATTTTGGATGATGGTAAGGGGTAGCTGGTTTAAAATACTAGATGTGAGTGTAAAAGGAGATCGGCTGCTATCGAATATGCACACTCTCGATCGTTTCAATTAAATTGCGAATAAACTCACTATATTTTTCCTGCATTGGCAATTCTAAATCTACTTTAATCCGCTGGCGTTCGGTAAATACTTGCTCTTTAGAGATCGGATTAAAACCCTCTTTGAGATAGGTTTCCCAATAACAACCGACCCCCCGCTTTTGCCATGCGGGTAAATCGTTGAAGTTAATGCCGTTTTGGAATAGTAACTCGTTTTTCTCTGATTTTAACAGATGCTCGATTTTACTATTAGCAGCTCTTCCACTGACACATTGTTTGCGGAGCATCCAGTAGCAGTGAGCGTTCAAAGCATTCCGATGCGCGTCTTCATTGCGCCAGCGAAAATAATCTACTACCAGTTCGATATTTGGTAGTTGCGAAATCCGGCAGTCAAACGCGGCTACGGTACCTAATAAACTTGAAAGTTTGGCACTTGCTTCGCCTGCTAATACCGAATTGAGTTTGCGTAACTTCCGCTCGAATGTCACATCTTCTGGGTGCAATAGTAGCGAAATTTCATCACTTTCAGTGTAGCCATAAACTACCTTAAAGCCCGACTGCATTAGGTGTTGAAGCGTCTCCACCATCCGATCGCGAAATACCGGATCGAAAGGTGCTTCAAATTTACAGACTTCTTTAGTCAATCGGGTAAAACTGCGACCATCGACTCTGGCTACCATAAATATTCCTGGCAACACATAGAGATCGTTGGTGGTTTCAAACACCCGCATTTTTGCATCTAGTTCGTCAAATTTCATCCGACCATTTCTCCACTGAAAACTTCATTTCCGGTAATAGTTTTACGTAATATAGTTCGTCAAATCCTTCCGAGTAGGTTGGTAATTCTAATCTCTTAGCAGTCCCGGCAATTCCTTTTTCAGGAATCTGCTGGGCGGCAGGACGCAATCGATCGCGTTCGATCGCATCCCTAATTCGCGATTCAAAATAATACCCGATAATCTGAAACTTATGCTGTTTGGCTGGTTCGATGTATCGCTGTCGATCGAGTCTAGTCGGGTTGGTATTATCAATAACTAATGATTGTTGAATCTCCAAACAAGTCTCAAATAATCTCAATTCGCGATGTCTGGTTTTGAGCATATCGAGATTAATTCGCACATGTGTCAATCCAAATTTATGGTGATAAAAAGTAGACTTACCACAGGCTTGAATTCCCATTAAGATCGCAGCTTGCATTCAATCTCCAGTCCATAAGGATCGAGCAATACACGATCGATTCTATCATACTACTCCTTACTCCTTACTCCCCGCTCCCCGCTCCCATCTCCCCTCTCTACGAAGGTAAAGTCCGATCCAGTTCCAAATCCGACCACGATTTGGGGTCTTCGAGTGGTTCCATGTGGGCGATGACATTGGTACCTGGTAACGCATCGACGATTTCCTGTTCGACTCGTTCGCACAGATCGTGACCCCGTTGGATCGTCCATTCGCCCGGTACTAAGATGTGAAAGCTCACAAACCCCCGCGAACCGGAGACTCGCGTTCTGAGGGCGTGAAAATGGATCCCTTCTCGCTCGTAAACGCTAAATATACTTGCAATTCGATCTCGATCGGCAGGTGGTAATGACGTATCGAGCAATCCCGCCGCAGTTTCGCGGAGCAGTCGTACCCCTGTCAGTAAGATGTGTACTGCCACGCCAATGGCAATTAAAGGGTCGAGAATCGACCAACCTGTAAGATTTGCCAAAAATATCCCCACCGCCACCCCAACGGATGTCCAGACATCGCTCAGGAGATGATGGGCATCGGCACGGAGGGTAATCGATCGCAGTCGCCGCCCCGCACGCAATAAGATCCACGCAACCCAGCCATTAATTGCTGTGGCGATCGCCGATAATAATAATCCCAGGCTGACTCGATCTAGCGGTTGGGGTGCAAATAATTTCGGCCAAGCGATCGCGACAATGCCGATCGCGGTCACAATAATCAGGACGCTTTCTAGTCCGCTCGAAAAATATTCCGCCTTATTATGCCCGAACGGATGGTCTTCATCGGCGGGAGTCGCGGCAAAAGATAACGCCCAAAATGCCGCCAACGCCGTCACCACATTGACGATCGATTCTAAGGCATCGGAGAGCAATCCCACCGATCCAGTCAGAAAGTACGCCCCAGTTTTGAGTGCGATCGTGATTATTGCCGCCGCGATCGACAAATATGTATAAGTCCGTGCAGTTTGGAAGTTCATCGGGAGTAGAAATCTCACCTCGATCGGGCGATTGTCGATACTATTACACCTTGACGAAGACTTGAGTACCGACAATTTTGGCTGGATAAGTTGCTAAAGGTGCAGTGGCGGGGCCTTTTAATACTTTGCCATCGGGAGCAAAATCCGAATCGTGACAGGGACATCCATATTTTTTCTCTCCAGCTACCCATTTTACATCGCAACCTTGATGGGTACATTTAGGATTGACGGCAATTAGTTGTTTGGGGTTCGCCGGATCTCTAGACACGGCAACTTGTTTTGTTTGCAAATATCCAGCTTTTTCTAATTGAGCGACAGTACCGATCGCGGTATAACCATCCGCCGTTTTTTTAGTTGCTGGTTTGGTTTTGCCTTTATCTGCTGCGGCGGGTTCGTCGGTATTCGCGGTAGCTTGTGGCTCAGATTTATTTGGGGCGCAAGCTGCTAGTACGACAGGGAAACAGGTAGCCAACCAACCAACACTAAAGTATCCCAAAAACGAACGACGTTTAATCATATTCTTCAGACCTCGATCGAGGAAGGTTGTATATGTAGCGATAATAGATCGTTAATCTTATTTTAGCAAGTTTAACTACGAGTAAAGTTAACGATCTTTATATTAAGTAATCGTACAAGAAAGCACCGATACCAATCGACACCAATCGCATTTAAAATCGAACTGATGCCATTTATTCTCAACTAACCATTCTCGATCGCAATTCGGGCAGCGTCTTTGTTTTTCTTTAATGATATTAGTTCGTAATTTATATCGATAGAGGTAATAGTAAGTCGGTTTACCAGTTAGTGCTGTCAACCGATCGCTAATCTCTCGACCTTGTTTGGCTAAACTACTACGAACATCTGACATTTGCCGAATGCCAAATCTTTCCCCCGTCTTACAGTGCATTTGCAATGTATCGCAAGCTCGATAGTCTCGCTCCCACATCAAAATATCGTAATATTCATCACCATCGTAAGTTTTGGGGAGCAGGTACAGGGGCACATGCGCGAAACAATTACCGCATTTTACAGGAGATCCAATTTCTAAATAATGAGTATATAAAATATAACTGCTCGGCTGACAATTACAAATAGTTCCTTCAGAAATACCTGGAGATTCGCCAATGATTTCGATCTGCGGCGCACTAAATCCCCATTCAATCGCTGTGGCTATTTCTTTACGAACGTATTTATTTGCATATTTTGAATCTAGGGCATCTGGAGCGAGGATTATGACAAATGTCTGCAAATATCTTCCAGAAATTGCGATTACCTCCGGTACAGCAAAGCTGAACGGCCAATCGCCATTAGTAATCTGCCCATTTTTGCGTAACGCCGCCAATAAGCTGTAACTAATTTCATCTAGCTGTGCTGGTGTACTTGTCGCTGGAACTTGCCAGCTAATCTGGGCAACAAACACGATTAATTGGCAACTAATTGCTGATATTTAGCAATTGAGAATTTAGAGATTGTCATGAGTAAATTTCGCATGTGTTGGGGCGCGATCGCAGCATAAGCATTCGTCGCTAAACACATTGTCGCCAGTACTGGTAAAATAAATGTCGGCAGCATCACTACCCCGATCGACCACCAAGTTGCAACATGTAAGAATAATGCGATCGCAGGTAGAATTGCTACGCAAATATTCGCATAAATCAGCCGTGGCGATCGATCCAATCCGACTAACAGCATGGTTGTCATCGTCAACAGGAGACTCATCGGCACTAAAAAGGCACAAATCCCCACGCAATGAGATCGAGAAAATTCGGCAATAGTATTGAGTTCGAGCATGACTGGTTTCCTACGCAAGCTGAACCTTAATTTTACCGAACTTTACGAGAGTGATGTGCTTGACTCCGATCGATCCGTAATATAAGTACAAGCTTGGAAGAGGGTGTGGGGAGTGTGGGATGTGTGGGGAGTACAATTACTTCCAAAACCTATCTATTTATCCACTCCTAACAAATTGCTGATTTCAAACTCTGACAAAATCGATCGATCGCCTGTAGCCCTTGGGCGGGCGTTCCCTCACTCAAACGTTTAACCATCGCACTGCCGACAATTACGCCGTCTGCACCCCATTTTCGCACCTGTTGGGCGTGTTCTGGCTCAGAAATGCCAAAGCCGATCGCGATCGGTTTATCGGTGACGCTCCGTAAATTTGCTAAAATATCGCCAACCCGATCTTCTAATCCAGATCTTACGCCAGTTACACCCGTGACGCTGACTAAATAAATAAAGCCTTGCGATTTATTGGCGATGGCCACAATCCTCTCTTGAGAGCTGGTTGGCGCGACGAGCAGAATAACTTCAATGCCGATTTCGGCGGCTGGTACTAATAATTCTTCGGCTTCTTCTAATGGCAGATCTGGTACTACCAGTCCCTTCACGCCAGCGGCGGCAATTTTTTCGAGGAAGGGACGAATCCCTAAATTGAGGATGGGGTTGTAATAAGTAAATAAAATAATCGGTGCTGTAATTTCGGGACTCACCCGCGCCACCATTTGGATGACATCATCTAATTTGACCCCTTTTGCTAACGCACGGGTCGCCGCTGCCTGAATGACGGGGCCATCAGCTAGCGGATCGGAGTAGGGTACGCCGAGTTCGATGATGTCTGCTCCTGCGGCATCTAGGGTCTTGAGAGCTTGAGCCGTCGTTGCTAAGTCTGGATCGCCAGCGGTGATAAAGGGAATTAAAGCACACTGTCCGCGATCGCGTAAAGATTGGAAGCAACTAGAGACGGAGTGCATAGGGGGATGGGGGACGGGGGGACGGGGGGACTGGGAGACGTGGATGTGTGGGGATTGTGGGGCGTGTGGGAGGCGAAACTAAGGAACGCAGTTCCAAAACCTATTCACTATCCACTATCCACTATTCCGTTCGCTTTCGATTTCGGCTTGGATTTTGGCTAATTCTGCGGGGGTGAGTTCGTCGAGGCGTTTTTGTAAAACAGCTTCTTTGTAGTCTTTGAGTTGTTGGGTATAGGTCATTTTTTTGGTAGCAACTCGAAAGATATAAGTAGATAACCAAGCGAAAATGATGCCTACTAACAGCAATTGACTCCAAATTCCGGCATCGATATTGTCTAACCCAGCCCATTTTAAGCCGAGATAGCCAGCACCGCCGATCGCAAATACGCCGATGCCAATTAAAAATACATCAATTCTCCGCATCTGCTAAATCTAAGCCTCAAGTTCGCGGCGTTTGGGACGAAAATTTAGGAATGGCGATAATAGGATCATGCCAGGAAAGAAGAAGAACACGAGAAAGTACATCAACAGTCGTTCGATCGAGCTAGCTACATACCATCGCTTTTGAAGATATAAATACAATGCTCCAGGAATTACTAATAGGTAAGCCCCACTCAAAATTAAATACAGTAATGCAACTATCATAGGTTCGATCTCAAATAAAGCAGCGCGTCGATCGTCAATCCGAGATCTGGCTACTGAGTTAGTCTCTATATTATCAGGTTCGGGAAGCTAGATTACAAGGCAAAGGCGATCTGGGTACGACAATTTAATCGGTCGTAACAGAGATCGAACATAAATCGACCGAGATGATATTTGTGATGCTGTTGAAGTAATTGTTAATGCCTGCGAGCAATCCAACGGCATGATACCCGTCGGTAATTAAAGATCTCAAATGGGCTTTATACTAGAATCAATTTGGAGATCTAGCAAGTAGAGGGATCGAGATGGATTTAAATCTGGCACAGATCGATCGATTATTGGCTGATTGGGCGCAGAAAGTTGATATTGCCAATCAAAATTTATTAGATTTGTACGATTTGCCTGCATATCAACGGTTGAGTGGGATGGGCAATCCACCGAGTAATGTTACGGGGATTACTCAACAACAAGCAAGTACGGCATTAACGGCGATCGATCGATTATTTGAAGATCTAGAATTATTCAATCAACCGATCGATCGAGCGCGAAGATTGCGGAAAGAATTACCTTCTTTATTTATCAACGATAGTCAGTTACAAGAAATCGAACAGCTCCTGACGGGGATGTCGATTCAGTTGCCGAGCATCCAGACACCTCTAGCCGAAAGAGGTTTGGTAAGTGCAAACCAACAGGTAAGAGCGATTTCGCTAGCCGAATTATTAGATCGGATGTCGATCGCCTTTGCTATTGCCAGAGATACTTTCGTCGCGGTAGAAACTGCTTGGAAAGAATTGGAATCGCAGTTAATTACGACTCACCAATCGTTAGCTCACTTGCAACAATTAGCCCACAAATTAAATATTGCCACACCGCCCGCACTAATTACCGCCCAATCTAAATTCAACGAGCTGCAATTACAGATCGATCGCGATCCGTTAGGGATAAATCGCGCTTTTATTCGAGAGATTGCGCCCTTAATTAATCATAGCCGCCACGAATTAGAAACCCTCGATCTCCAACGCCAACAACTACAAACAGATTTTGCCACAGCACCCCAATTGCTGCAACAATTAACACAACTCAACCGAGATTCGATCGCCGCCTATACCGAAAGTCAATCGAAAATTACACATAATTTACCAGCAATTGCACCATTACCTGTAGCCGAAATAGCCGAACTCGAACTTTGGCTAGAGCGATTGGTTGCCAAATTTGCCGCTGGGATAATTGCTCCCGTGCACATCGGGTTGACAAATTGGAGTAATAAAATTCAAGCATACACGATCGCCGCAGAATCAGCACTTACCGCCAATCGACTCCCCTTAGATCGCAGGCAAGAGTTACGCGGACGATTGGATGCGCTTGCAGCGAAGGCTCTAGCCAAACGTCAGGCTGAAGACCCGGTTTTGACCGATTTGGCTACTCAGGCGCGACAAGTCCTTTACAGCAGCCCTACAGACCTCAATCTGGCGATCGATTTGGTGCGTAAATACGAGCAGGTTTTGAATCAGCGGTTGGCGTGTTAATTTTCTTGGCGATGGAGAATTGCTCAATTGGCATCGTGTTATAGGTATTTATAGCTAGATTGTACTCCCATCCTCAGTTTCCATTGCCAGAGCGATCTTAGTTTCGATCGAGATCTGCTCGATGTCGATCTTTAAATAATAATTACCTGGCAGTAGTTTCGAGGATGAAGAGCGAGTAAATCTGCTGTTATTTTAAATCTTATTTTGATTATGACTACATTTGAGTCGATCGCCAAACCAAAATCTCAGCTCTGGTTGGCAGCAATTAAGCCGCCGATGTATACGGTGGCAATTATTCCAATTTCGGTGGGTTCGGCAGTTGCTTACGCCCAAGATCGATCGATCGATCTCAATATTTTAGGAACTTTTTTATTATCGGCGATCGCGATTATTGCGTGGTTGAATATTAGCAATGATGTTTTCGATAGCGATACGGGTATCGATATAAATAAAGCTGAGTCGGTAGTCAATTTAACTGGCAATCGCAATCTCATGTTTTGGTTGGCAAACTTATTTCTGAGTATCGGCATTGCCGGGATTGCGACAATTGCTTGGTGGCAACAAGATCTAACCGTCATCGCGATCGTCGCCCTATCTTGCTTGCTGGGATACACTTATCAAGGCCCCCCCTTCCGGTTGGGATATCAAGGTTTGGGTGAAGTTATTTGTACGATTTGTTTCGGCCCATTAGCTTTAAGTGCGGCGTATTATAGTCAAACTCAATCTTGGTCGATCGCGAATTTAACTGCTTCGATAATTATCGGTATTTCTACCAGTCTGATTTTATTTTGTTCGCATTTTCATCAAGTTAAAGACGATTTGGCGGCGGGTAAACTGTCACCGATCGTTCGGATGGGGACGAGTATGGGCGCGAAAGTTTTAACATGGGGTACTGCGAGTATTTATATTCTGACTACGCTTGGTGTAATTAGTAAATTATTTCCCGTCGCGACGCTATTAATATTTTTGAGTTTGCCGTTAGCAATAAAGTTAACTCAATTTGTTACCGAATATCACGATCGACCGGAGCGCGTTCGGACTTGTAAGTATTTAGCCGTCCGGCTGCATTTCGTGAGTGGGTTATTATTAGTCTTGGGCTTTTATCTCGCTCGCTAAATCGGAGCGAAATTAGTCGGTAGATCGGAGTGGATGTGCGCCGAGGACTAAGCGGCAGGTATCGATTAGATGCGGTTTAAGATCGATCGTCATCCTTACCTGACTGGGATCGGACAATCTCGGTAATAGTTTCATTAACGTACTCTTACCCAAATCACTCTATCCGACGATCCTTACAAACGAACCCGCTGCAAAGGTTAAGTTAATATCAATTGCGCTAATATCGCATGTCTGGGATTGCGAGACTCGATCGCGCTGTTGGACGATACATCCCCACAATCTTGCTATGGCAATTACTCTAGCCATTTAACCCGCTCAGTAGCGATCGGCTAGATAACGTAAAATTCGATAC
>NZ_JANPLS010000058.1:0-3642 GCF_031422475.1 Chamaesiphon sp. VAR_48_metabat_403 | reverse complement strand
CCTCCGCGTTGGTATTGCTGGGCCTGTTGGTTCGGGTAAAACGGCATTACTCGATGGTTTGTGCAAGAAGTTGCGCGATCGCTACCAATTGGCGGTAGTAACCAACGATATTTATACTCAAGAAGATGCTCAGTTTTTGGTTAATAGTCAGGCACTAGAGCCAGAGCGGATTATTGGGGTCGAAACTGGCGGTTGTCCGCATACAGCCATCCGTGAAGATGCGTCGATGAATATTGCTGCGATCGAGCAATTGGAGCAGAAGTTTACCGACCTAGATATTGTCTTTCTCGAAAGTGGTGGCGACAATCTTGCAGCTACTTTTAGCCCAGAGTTAGTAGACTTGACCATCTACACGATCGACGTTGCAGGTGGTGATAAAATTCCCCGCAAGGGTGGCCCAGGGATTACTAAGTCAGATTTATTGGTAATTAATAAGATCGATCTTGCCGCCCAAGTTGGAGCCGATCTGGCGATTATGGAACGAGACAGTATTAAGATGCGTGGGGACAAACCGTTTATTTTTACCAACCTGAAACTCGGTACGGGTTTGTCGGAAGTCGTCGATTTTGTAATCAGTCATATTGCTGTCGATCGCTAAGGAACGGCTCTCAGAGCATCTAATTGAGATGCAACAATCGATCTTTCAAGCAGATAGCTATTCGGACGGAATACGATCGCCAGCAGTCAATCGAATTGAAATAATATCGCTTGTTTAATCCGCTGATGTTCGGACGAGCGATAGTTCAGTTTGCGCTCTGACTTATCACAAGTAGCTACAATCCGAGCAGTGCGTCGATCTCTCGATGGCTGCACCCCAAAGTCTGTTGCTGTTTAGTGCGATCTATCGACAATTTATGCATCAACGGATACAGTTTTGTCGAGATCTGTCGCTGCTTAGTGCGGTTGAGACTTAGCAATTTGCGATCGAGATCGCTCTGATTGAGCGATCGAATTTCTAATGTGGTAATTTTCGACCAATCGGTTTGGGAGATCGGGCGATCGTTAAATAGCAGCCGTAGTAACGGCAATTTATGAATTGCCGTTACTACGGCTGCGTTCGGGCGAATTAATCTTGAACCAAGTGGATATGTTTATAACCTAGTTTGATACTAAAAGTATCGCCCTCTTTCAATCCCATTTCCTTGGTATAAGCAGCCCCGATCAATAATTGACCATTCTTATGAACCGTCGCCTTATAGGTAGCGGTTTTACCACGATTATCTCTACTGGTTTCGTCAAGTTTGACTCCTTTTGCTGTCAGCACAGCATCATAAAATCCAGATAGATCGGTGCGGGTGACACCTGCTTTGGTAGTTTTCACATAGCCACACTGTGTAGCAGTTTCACGCTTGGCAAGATGTGAAAGTTCTTTGACTTTTTGAAGCAGAGCTTTCCCGGTAAGTGGTGCTGTAGGGATGGTTGGTTCTGCTACGGAATCGACTTTAGGCATAGTTTAACTAGTGGATATGGCGGATGTTTGTGGCTCGATCTGCAATTTACTTTATGTATTAGCTTTGATGAAGCTCACCTTATATTAATATATTATGCACGCAATTATAGTTATAGTTCCAATAAACTTTAAGGTTAATTAGATTTTGTCACAGCTCGCGCTCAATTTGCTCGATTGGGGAGATCCCGATCGTCAAAATCAAATCCCCAATCTTCATCATCAAGATCGTTTGGAGGTGAGGAGCGATTCGATGATGTGGGTTTGACTGAAGGGATATTGTCATCTGCTTCATCTAAATCGGGATCGTCTAAATCTGCTGAGTCTGGTTCGTCATCAAATTCAGTTTCTAGCGGCTGTTTATAGGGCGGTTGAATCAATCGAAAATCAGCATCGTATACTTCTCGACTAGTGGATAACTGCCGATCTTCGTCTGTTTGCGCGTACCGATCTGGCTCGATTCGTTGGCTCTGCCGATCCACAGGAGCAGCGGTTTCAAATGTAGATTTATTACTCGACGACCGGACATTTTGCGGGCGCGGTAAGGGCGAATCTTCCCAATCTAGCTGGCGATTTTCAGTCGATCGATCTTCCCAATCATCGTCACGATCGTCGAAGTTTGTCTGTACTGATGGCTTGGGAGTAAATCGCTCGGTTAACTTCGTTCGATAACTTCTAAATGGGCTAGTTTTAGCTGATGGGGGAATTTCATCTCGAACGATCGGATCGACATTTTTGGTTGCGGATGAACGATCGGGTGAGGTATAAGTAAAAACATCTTCATCGGCTGCACCGACGCTACGCGATCGCACTTGGCGAGTTTGGCGATCTTTCACTCGGCGATCGATCTCTAGTAATATGCGGATCGTAATGCTAGATAATAATCCCAATCCGATCGCGATAATCAACCACACACCGATCGGTAAGGTCATGGTGGGCTGATTAAAAATCACGATCGCCATCGTTGGCAATAAATTAGATCCCACCACAATTCCTAATAAGATCGGGACGAGGATGACAATAATAATTTTCATATAACAACATTGTTGCTAGATCTGGATGTGTAAAAGATCGAGCGGGGAGGGGGGACTGGGGGACTGGGAGACGGGGGGACTGCGAGTGAGGAAGATTTTGGATTAAAAATCTATCTATTCTCCTCGTCCCTTCGTCCCTTCGTCTCCCCGTCTCTCTCCTAGCTATCGCTCTTCCACCGATTGAGGGGAATGCAGTCGATGTCGAGTCGATCTAAGGCTCTGGCAACGACAAAATCGACCAGGTCGTCGATCGATTGGGGCTTATGATACCACGCAGGGCAGGCTGGAACGACCGCTACACCCGCTTCAGCTAGAGTGGTAAGGTTCCTGAGGTGAATCAGGCTCAAGGGGGTTTCGCGGGGGACGATGACTAGTTTGCGACCTTCTTTAAGCTGAACGTCGGCAGCTCGTTCTAGTAAATCGCCACTCAATCCCGCTGCTAATTTTCCGACGGTGCTCATGCTACAGGGCATAATTATCATGCCTTGAGTTCGGTACGAACCGCTGGCGATGTTCGCGCCAACATCTCCCCAACGATGACAGCGGAGTTTGCCCGCCGTGGGGACTCCAGCCTGTTCTCGCCAAAAGTCTGCCTGTTCGTCTGGTTCGCTGGGCAACCTAATTTGGTCTTCGGCTTGAAATACCATGTATGTCGATCGAGATGCGACTAGTTCGATGTGATAGTCAGCAGCCAGTAAGTATTTAATCGCTCGAATGGCATAGATTAAGCCAGATGCGCCAGTGATACCGAGGATGAGGGGCTTCATTTGGGGAGTAAGGAGTAAGGAGTAAGAAGTAAGAAGTAAGAAGTAAGAAGTAAGGAGTACGAAGTAGGGAGTACGAAGTAGGGAGTACGAAGTAGGGAAAATCCCCTCCGAGGAGGGGTGCCCGTAGGGCGGGGTGGGTAGATCTTCGCTCAAAGGGTGTCTGAAAAGTCTTATTGGCTTCGATCGTAGATCTGAATCCCCCTAAATCCCCCTTTTCAAGGGGGACTTCCGGATCCGGTTCCCCCCTTTTCAAGGGGGGCTAGGGGGGATTTATAGGGTTTACGCTTAACAAACTAGATTTTTCAGGCACCCTCTCAAACCTAAAGCCTAAAGCCTAAAGCCTACCCCCGTGGCTGCCATACATTAGGCGGAATTAAGCCTGGATCCATCATTA
>NZ_JANPLS010000057.1:0-11036 GCF_031422475.1 Chamaesiphon sp. VAR_48_metabat_403 | reverse complement strand
TTTCTTGTCCGCGCGTGACGAACAAAAATGCGATCGCCAGTACAGAGCCAACCAATAATGTGGCATACGATAGCATCATCACACTAACGTGCATCATCAGCCAGTTAGATTTTAAAGCGGGCACCAAAGGTGCGGATGCTTGCATATCGCCAGGTAATTTCAGTGCGGCAAAGGCGGTAATTAACATCGCCACAGGAGACGTTACCACGCCCACGAGGGCACTCCGACTGATGGATTCGGAAAATAAGTGGATTGCCGTTATGCCCCAAGCTAAGAAGAATAGAGATTCGTATAAGTTACTGAGTGGGAAGTAACCAGCTTCGATCCATCTAGCACCCAATAATGTTGCCATACATAGATTAGCGATCGCCATCCCGGTAGTGCCCAGGTTCGGTAAAAATGGAATTTTAGGAAAAGCCGCACCCACCCAGTAGACTAGCATCGTCGCGAATAGGATCCCAAAGGATAGGTTATCCAGTTGATTCTGAAGTGAGATTAAGTTCATGTTTTATAAGGTTTTTGATAATTGAGGGGGGATGGGGGAGCGGGGGGACGGGGTGCGGGGGGCTAGGAGGATTTTTAATCCAAAATCTAAAACTTGTACTGAGCGTAGCGTCTGTCTTGACTAAAACACATGCGGAGGAGACCTCCGCGTGATTTCAGTCGCTCCGTAAGGAGAAGTATCCAAAATTCTCCCCGCTCCCCGCTCCGTACTCCCCGCTCCATACTCCAGGTTATTCCTGCCAATCCGGAATCACCCACTGTGGCGGGGCGGACATTTTCTTGCGTCTTGCTTCCTCAGCCATTTCATGCATTTTGTCTAAAGAAGTCTCACTAATAAATTTAGAAGCTGACTCGATATGAGCCTGATTTTGACAGCGATCGGGGCGACTACAGCCGTCGATACAAACTTCATTACAATTAATCTGAATAGTTTCCACGATTTAACTAAAAAAATATTTACACCTCCAAGCTATTTTAGCCCAACTAGATTGGGGCGTGGGGTGGGGGTAAACACTACGAAATAAAAAGTCAGGAACCAGCTTTGAGTGCTAGTTCCTGACTGTTGGCAATTAAATTAAATTAGATCGAGCGGGAGAGATTAACGTTTTTCACGGAATCCTGACAACCAATCGCGGAGTTGTTCGGCAGCGACATCGCGACCGCCCAAACCGAACGAAATCGCGATCGCAACTGCAATCGCACCGAGTAATAGACCGAACGCCAAATTAACGATGCTGGCGGCAATCCCCATCTGTTGTAATGCCATCGCACCGACAAAGACAACAATTGCCAAGCGAGCGATTTGTCCCAGGACTCGCGATTGGTGGGTATTATCGCTGCTGACGACTCGTTGTGCCAGATTGGCTAAATATAGCCCGATCGCAAATACAACGACACCAGAGAGCACTTGCCCAGAAATTAGCAGCAATCCGCTGACAAGTTGACTCAGTTCGGGAATGCCCAATACGCCAGTAGCTACGACTGCGGCAAACAGAATTACGCCAACTCGCGCTACAATACCAGCTACCTCAGATGGTGTTTGTTTGTGAGTGCTAGGTACGATCGTCCCACGAGTAGTGGGAATGCCCGGTGGGGTGGGGGTACTATCGGTAGTCGAGTCATGGAGGGAATTGAGTCCCAACGTGCGGAAAATATTGTTAAAACCTAAGCCATTGAGTAATTCAGTGACCAGATCGCCAATAAACTGACTGACTACGTAGGCAACTACCAAAATTCCGGCAGCTCCAAGAATTTCTGGGACTTTATCCAATACTTTTTGGAGCATTGAAGTCGCAGGGCCAGAAATTGAGGGAATCTGGAGCGCATCCAACACGGGAATCGCAGTCACAATCAAGACCATCGCGTACACGATCGTACCTATCAATCCAGAGAGAGATTGCCCTGGAGCGGCTCTATTCATGCCAATTCTGGCTGCCAATCTCTCAGTACCTGCCGCAGCAAGTAAGTTAGTAACTAACTCGCGGACGATTTTAGCGACAAACCAACCCACAATCCCCAGTAGACCTGCTTTAAAGAGATTTGGAATCGCTTTGAGAATCCCATCTAAGAGGTTTTGGACGGGTGCGAGGGGGCCTCTAAGTTCGAGGACATCGAGGATTAACGGGAGAAAGAATAAGAACACGAACCAGTACAGGGCGTTACCTAGTGTCTCGCTCGGTAAGACTTGGTTTTCAACAGACAATTTCCGCGACATGGCTGGCATGACGGTTCCAGCAGTCCGGATCACGATCGCTTTGACTGCTGTTGCTAACAACCACGCAACGCCCGCTAATGCTGCCGCCATCGCTACTTTTGGCAAGAATACCAAAATCTGGCTTAAGACATTAGAGAGGGGTTGAGCGGCACTGTCTAAGTTTAATGCCGTCAGCGCATTGGAGAGGGCAAATAGAAAAATTAGCCAGAACACAACGTCCCCGACTAATTTTTCGGTATTTAATGTAGATGTCGATCTATTTGCCGAGCCGCCTGTTGCCATATTTCCCAAGCGGTTATCTAAGTCGGTGCGCTTGAGTAAATTCCGCACGACTGTGGAAACGATCCATCCTAAAATCCAACCGATTAATAAAATCCCGATGGCACCCAACAAGCTGGGTAAGAACGATCCGACTGTACCGCCCGTCTGTTTGACAAAATTTTCAATTCCAGATGCTGAAAAGTTAGGCGTAGCAGTTGTGGGAGTGGCTACCTGTGCGACTAACCAATCTTTTGCCAAAAGCTGGCTAGCTGCGGGAATCGCCGGAATGAGTTGCCAAGTTTGGTTCATATTTTTGCTATGTAATATTGTCGATGCTAGTGTAGACTGCGCGTGCGGCAGCAAATAGCCTTACATCCTTCGCCCTAACTGACACTCACGACCGGAACTAATGGGCATGTAAACAGCCCCCAATTTGTAGCCGTGACTGCCAGCAATAACTAGACTGTTGCAGATTTCAATTGCGACCTCGGATTCGGTCGATCGGCTGCTCCAAACTTAACTTTGTTATCACAGATTAATCAATTAGTAGCGAAATATACCAGGCTTCTAAATTTTGCTGGCAAGCATAAATCTAAGTTAAAGATTTCTTAACTTTCGATCGATTCGATCTCTGTAAACAACTTAAATTTTAGTTGGCGATCGTCTGCAACAAAAGTACACGTTACGGACTGAAAAGAAGTAGTTAGTAAAGATCGATAAAGATAGACATTTGCTATTTTTATCGAAGATACTAATTACAACACAGACGTAGCTTACCACGCTTCGCTAAATATGGCATCCACAGGCAGCAGCAGATTTTACAATCTGCAATCGTTTTTTTGCTGTAGATAATCGGAGTAGAGAATCGAAAATAGTTAATCGGCAAGGCTTTCGATCGCCATAGCACCAAAAATAATTGGTTATTCGCTAATACTACCAAGCAGAATGGATCGATCTTCGCAGCCACTAATTGCGTTAAAGATCTGCACTTATCAAAATCGATAAGATCGGCATTTGGTAAGAAGTATACCTGACGACCGAGTTAGCAAAAACAGCGCGATAATTTAACTGCGTTGGCTTTGTTTAAAGAATTGATACATTTCTGGTAGCCGATTGACGATCGCGGCAGTTTTCAACCATAGTTTGTGTGAAACGGCTGGATATCCCGATACAATTTCACCAGGTTCGACATTGCTATGAATGCCTGTTTTTGATGAAGCGATCGCTCGATCGCCGATTGTCACTTGATTGGCAACACCGACTTGTCCGGCTAGCAACACACCATTGCCAACTTTAACCCCACCAGCTAACCCCACCTGAGCCGCGAGCGCGCAATTCGAGCCGATTTGACAACCGTGCCCGACATGTACCAAATTATCTAACTTAGTATCTCTACCGATCCGCGTTTCCCCGACCGCTGGGCGATCGACCGTACTATTGCAACCGATCTCTACTCCATCCTCTAAGACCGTATAACCCGCTTGTTCCATCTTGAACCAGCCAGTAGCGGTCGGCACAAAGCCAAAGCCCTCTGCGCCGATTGTCGCCCCGCTGTGGATGACACAATTAGCTCCGATCCGCACCCGTTCGTGAATGGTACAGTTGGCATGAAGGATCGTGCGATCGCCAATTTGGACATCTGGATAGACGACAACATTGGGATGAATGACCACCCCGTTACCAATTGTGACACCAGCTTGAATGACTACATGGGCACCGATCGATACATCCGCACCCAGCTCGACACCCGCTTCGACGATCGCACTCGGATGAATCCCGGTGGGGAGCTGAAAGGGCTGATAAAATAATTTAATAACTTGGGCAAATAACAACCTCGGTTCGCCAGCAGCTATCCACGCAATTCCCCGATCGCCAGCCTGAGTTTGAATCGACTCATTCATCGGTAGGATTAAAGCACTTGCCGCCGTACTCCCGACAAATTTGGCAAATTTATCGCCTTCGATATAACTAATCGTCCCAGCAGTCGCCGCATCGATCGGTGCCAATCCGGTTAAAATTGGATCGAGCTGGTTTTGCGACTCCACACTACTAGCTTCGATCGCAGACCCTAGTTTAGTTATCAGTTCGCTAAATTGCATCATAAATTCGGGATAGAGATTACTAAGTGTCAGACCAAATCGGACTATTACTTAAAATGTTATTACCATCGGTCGCGATCTCGATCGCCATTAACTACCTCGGCAACAGTCTAAATCCGATCCCGATCGCTACGATCGCCCTCATTGCTGTTTTTTTACCTTCTACGCTGATTGCGATTTTCTTATGGTTGAGGAGTTAGGGATTTTGGATTTTGGATTGAACATCCCACACTCCCCACACTCCCCGCTCCCCGCTCCCCACTCCCTGCCCAATTCATGGGAATATAGAAAGCGAAACAGATAACCTATATTTAGACTGTGCGTAAAGTTATTATTGCTGGCAACTGGAAAATGTATAAAACTCAGGGGGAAGCCGCTGAGTTTTTGATGGAATTTATGCCCCAGATCGATGATGCACCCGAAGATCGGGAAGTAGTTCTGTGCGTGCCATTTACAGATTTGACGATCGTCAATAAAAGTTTACATGGCAATCGGATTCGGTTGGGTGCCCAAAATGTTCATTGGGAAGAATGTGGAGCTTATACAGGCGAAATTTCGGCGAGTATGTTGACCGAAATGGGCGTGAGATATGCAATCGTCGGACATAGCGAACGCCGTCAGTTTTTCGGCGAAACTGACGAGACCGTTAATTTGCGACTCAAAGCCGCGCAGGCTGGCGGTTTGATTCCGATTTTGTGCGTAGGTGAAACCAATCAACAGCGGGATGCTGGCGAAACGGAACGAGTAATTATCAGTCAATTAGAGCATGGGTTAGTCGGAGTCGATCTCGATCGATTGGTAATTGCCTACGAGCCGATTTGGGCGATTGGCACTGGCGAAACTTGCGAAACTACCGAAGCTAATCGCGTCATTGGCATCATTCGAGATCGATCGAAAAGTCCTCAGATTTCGATTCAATATGGCGGTTCGGTTAAGCCGAGCAACATCGACGAAATTATGGCACAGCCACACATCGATGGTGTTTTAGTTGGCGGTGCGAGTTTGGCTGCTGCCGATTTTGCCAGAATTGTTAATTATCAATAATTTTTTACACATCTACCCCAAATCGTCAATTTAGCCCCTTCCTTACTTACCAATACTAGCCCACCCTAGGAAGGGATGAACTGCCCGATCGAACATAACAAATAAAAAGCGATCGGATCGACTAAAATAACATAGTGTTAAGTTAAAAAACCATAGGGCAAATGCCTGAAAGAGCTATAAATACAAGAAGTGCCACTGGTTGTATGCTGGTGTTGATTCCAGCCGCACTAACGATGTCTGCGCTATTTGTAGCGTGGCCGATAATATTGGGTGTGACTTTAGCCATCGCTGGTGGAAATATTTGGCAAAGTTATGAATGGGCGAAAACGTCGAGATCTCTCGATCCGGTTTTTCAACAATTAATAGTCCAAAATCGGGGCGAAATTACCTCGCTCGATCTTGCTGTGAAAGCAAATATTTCTGGTGGAGTATCCAATCGCTATTTAACTGCCAAAGCTAGCGAATTTGGTACTGGTAGTCGCCAACATCCCGATCGCGGACAAGTCTATTATTTTGTTACAGTCAGTACTCTCGGTCGAATTTTTGATGATAGCGAGTTAGAGCCGCCAGCCATCATGCCAGCGACAAATCCGGTAGCTGCATTCGCGCCGACTGCGACACAGCCAGCATCGCAGCCCGTCGAAGTAGTATTACCAGTCGAAGTCAAATCGCCGATAACTGTTTCCGAGCCAGCTATTGCGAATCTGACAGTAGAAGCCACAGTTCCGTCTGTAGTCTCTGAGTCAATTCCAGTCTCCGAGTTGCCAACAGCAACCGTCGTCGAGTCGATCGATTCTACTCCATCGCCTGAAATCGCCGCATCGACGATTGTGGCGGCGATCGATCCAGATATTGCACCGCCAGATGAAATCGATCGCAATGCACCGCCAGCTAGTCCAGTGGTAGTAATTATCCAATCCGAACTTGCAAAGCGACTGGACGTACACTCTAGTACGATTTACAAGCGACGCAGCGAACCGAATTTCACCGACTGGACGCGCAATCGCGATCCTGAAGGTATTGCTTGGGGATATGCCGAAGCCACTAAAGAATACTATCGAGTCGATACTTAATTTCCTCGCACAGAGGCTATTTATTGTCTGTAATGTTTTAATCCATTGCAGGCATTTTTTTGTCGAAATATTATTCTTACTCCTTACTCCTTACTCCAATCTCTCATCTCAGAGCAAATTTTAACCTATTGTTAACCAGGAGATCTATCCGATCGATCTATGCTCGATGGTATTAGATCGCAACTTATTTCAATCCCAGTTAACGATCGCCAGCAAATAGTTGAGGATTCAGGCACTAAATTAACTGACTGTAAGCCATCATTATTTGAGATAATTTAAATTCGGCATAAATTTTGAGGAGAAATCGGCATGGATAGATATAGTACATCGAGCATTAGTAGGTTTAGAAGCACCATCGGGGTCGGTATCGTGTTGACAATGGGTGTGACGATCTCGGCTTGTACGCCCACAAGTCCTGATGTCGCGACTCCACCCACAGGCGGGACTGGGACTACGCCTGCATCATCGCCGGCAAGTGGCGGCGGGGCTAGTTCTTCGCTTAGTGGTGCGGGAGCATCTTTCCCTGCGCCGCTGTATCAACGTTGGTTTGCCGACTACAATAAGGCTAATCCTGGCACTCAAATCAGTTATCAGTCGGTCGGCAGTGGTGCTGGGATCGAGCAGTTTTTGGCAGGTACCGTCGATTTTGGAGCGACCGATGCACCTTTGAAAGCAGAAGAACGTGCTAAATTTAAAGCTAAATATAGTGCAGAACCAATCCAAGTACCCATGACTGGCGGTAGCGTCGTATTTGCCTACAACCTAGATGGAGTCAAAGATTTAAAACTATCCCGCGCCGCCTACTGTGGCATCGCCGCAGGTAAGATTACCAAATGGAACGATCCGGCGATCGCGACAGCTAACCCTGGGGCAAAACTACCAGACCAAACGATCCAATTCGTCCATCGATCGGATGGTAGCGGTACTACTTATCAGTTTACAACTCACCTCAAAGCAGCTTGTCCGGTTTGGACTGCGGGCGCAAATAAGTCGGTCTCTTGGCCAGTTGGAACGGGTGCCAAAGGGAATGAAGGCATCGCCGCCCAAATTCAACAAACCCCTAATTCGATCGGTTATGTTGAGTATGCCTACGGTAAGCAAACTAGTTTAGCGATGGCGGCGATCGAAAACAAATCTGGCAAACTAATTTCACCATCGCCAGAAGCAGGTGCTGAAGCATTTGTCGGCGAAAAGGTACCCGCCGATCTCGCTCTGACTGTGGCTGATTCCGCCAATCCCAAAGCTTACCCAATTTCCGGTTTAACGTGGCTGCTACTGTATCCTCAATCCAAGGATGCTGCCAAACAAACAGCTCTCAAAAGTGTAATTGAGTGGTCGTTGACGACTGGTAAAGCTACCGCTACCGAGCTAGGTTACGTACCGCTAGATGCCGAACTGACTGCCAAGGTTAAAGCCGAACTCGCCAAAGTTAAATAAATATGACTTCACCATCGTCCGATCCTAATGGACTCTTAGAAGCGTCCACTCAGTTTAATCCGGTTCGCGCGCTCGACCAAAATTTCCGCAGATTGACATTAGGACTGGCGATTAGCGTGGGTGCGATCTTAATTTGGATCGCTTACTCGCTACTAGTCATCGCGCTGCCAGCGATCCAAGCCTTTGGTTTAGGGTTTTTGGTAGATAGCACTTGGGATCCGGTCAAGAATATTTATGGGGCACTGCCGCATGTATATGGTACCGTCATGAGTTCGCTACTCGCCCTAATATTCGCCGTCCCGTTGGGCGTTGGGGTGGCTATTTTCTTGACCGAAAACTTTCTAGAGCAAAAAATTCTTCGCCCGATCGCATTTACGATCGAACTGCTGGCGGCGGTACCTAGTGTGGTTTATGGCTTGTGGGGACTATTTGTGTTTCTACCTACCATCAAGCCCCTCTTACAAGGACTCCATAAGTTTTGTGGCTGGATTCCCTTCTTCTCGACCGAACCGGGCGGTCGGCAATTATTGGGGGCATCATTGGTACTAGCAATCATGATTTTACCGACAATTATCGCAATTTCCCGCGATACCCTCACCTCGCTGCCGCCGAAACTCCGTCAGGGAGCTTATGGATTGGGGGCGACGCGCTGGGAAACGATCGTATTAGTGCTGTTACCTGCGGCTCTTTCGGGAATTGTGGGTTCGGTGATGTTGGCACTAGGGCGCGCTTTGGGCGAAACTATGGCTCTGGCGATGTTGGTGGGTAATGCCAACCAAGTGAATATCTCGTGGTTGGCTCCTGCTTCGACGTTATCTTCGTTAATTGCCAATCAATTTGGTGAAGCCAGCGGTCTTCAGAAGTCTTCGCTGTTTTATGAAGCCTTGATCTTAATGGTGTTAACCCTGTTAGTAAACGTACTCGCTCAAGCATTGGTCAGTCGCTTTCAGCAAGTCGAATAAGTTTACTGCTGACAGGCTCGATCGGGGAATAACTCCCGATCGAGCGAAATTTCTCGTTTTCGCCCCATATCGCCCAATTTTGCTGTCTTCTAGGTGAAATTTATGAATCCCTTGTCTTCTCAAATATCTTCTCCACCCGATGGCGGCGGCGTTGATTTTGGTGTTTCTTCCGGTCGTCAGCTATTTGGCAAAGTAATGACTGGCTTGGTGTTTGCCTGTGTGGCGATCGCGATTATTCCCTTGGCTTCGATTCTATTTATGGTCGTCGCCAATGGCTTAGGTGGGTTTTCACCAGCAGTATTCACCGAGCTACCACCTGCGGCTGGTATGTCTGGTGGGGGGTTTAGAAACGCGATCGTCGGTACCCTAGTTACCTGTGCGATCGGTGCTATAATCAGCGTACCTTTTGGAATATTGACCGCAATTTACACTGTTGAATTCAGTCAGGGTAATTGGATCGCTCAGTTCGTCCGTTTTTGTACCAATGTCTTGAGTGGCGTACCCTCAATTATTGCAGGTCTATTTGCTTACGGAATTGTAGTATTGCTCACTGGCGGCTTCTCCGCAGTCGCTGGTGGTACAGCATTATCGGTATTGATGCTGCCAACCATCATTCGTACTTCCGAAGAAGGTCTTAAATCGGTTCCCAAAGCCACCCGCTTGGCAGCCGTCGGTATTGGTGCAACTAATTTTCAGACAGTGACTCAAATCGTTTTACCCGCAGCAATGCCATTTATTGCAACGGGTGTAACACTGGCGATCGCTAGAGCGGCGGGAGAAACAGCTCCATTACTGTTTACCTGTTTGTTCAATCAATACGATATCAAAGGGCCGTGGGAACCGACAGCCACACTCTCGGTTTTAATCTATAACTTTGCGATTTCTCCTTATAAGAATCAACAACAGTTAGCTTGGGTAGCGGCTTTAATTATTGTAGTCATAATTTTAGTCATCAGTATTATTGCGCGGATTGTTTCTTATCGAAAGGTTTACTAGATGGGGTCACAGTGTTAATTGTGGCAATATTTAGCAGGTCGATCGGTATTATTGCCCGAACAGATTGCAAAATAGTCAGGTAGATTGGGGCTTGTTTGCTAATGTTATGTATCAATTCAGTCGAATGTTGAGAATACTACGCAAACAATCTGTGACGATCGCGATTTACTCGGATACAATTGAAGTAGGGTAACGATCTATTTTGGTGTGAATGTTTGTGGATTGACGCGAGCTGCGATGATAACCTCCGGTAGCCGATCGTCAGCGTTCGCACCGATTCTTTGAATATAATAATTTCCGCTTATCTCCTAGACTTTTTATCCTTTATCCGCTCATTTTATGGTAACTAATCAAACAGATCGAGACATCGTAATTAAGACAGATAACGTCTCAATTTTTTACGGTGCCTTTCAAGCCGTGCGGAATGTGTTTCTAGATATTCCTAAAAATAACGTAGTCTCTTTTATCGGCCCTTCTGGTTGCGGTAAAAGTACGCTATTACGCTGTTATAACCGCTTGAACGATCTGATTCCCAATGCCAAGGTAGAAGGTGCAATTACCTATCGGGGTAATAATCTCTACGATGCTAAGATCGATCCAGTCGAAGTTCGGCGGCGAATTGGGATGGTATTCCAACAGCCGAATCCATTCCCCAAATCTATTTATGACAACGTTGCTTTTGGATTGAAAATTGCTGGCTTTAAAGGCAATATCGACGAGCGAGTGGAGCAATCGCTCCGCAGAGCAGCATTGTGGGAAGAAGTAAAAGATAAGCTCCAACAAAGCGGTTTATCGCTTTCTGGCGGACAACAACAGCGGTTGTGTATTGCCAGAACCATCGCCGTCGAGCCAGAAGTAATCTTAATGGACGAACCCTGTTCGGCACTCGATCCGATTTCTACCGTCCAGATCGAGAATCTCATTCATGTGTTAAAAGATCGGTTTA
>NZ_JANPLS010000056.1:0-4935 GCF_031422475.1 Chamaesiphon sp. VAR_48_metabat_403 | reverse complement strand
TCAGTCCGAAATCAACCTTCCCTTCATCACAGCGACTCAGGATGGGCCAAAGCACGTCGAACTGACTCTGACTCGTGCTAAATTTGAGGAAATCTGTTCTGACTTGATCGATCGTTGCCGCATTCCCGTTGAAAATGCAGTCCGAGACGCGAAAATCGACAAATCTCGTCTGGATGAGGTCGTGCTAGTTGGTGGTTCTACGCGGATTCCAGCCGTCAAAGAGCTAGTCAAACGCCTCTTAGGCAAAGAGCCTAACGAGACTGTCAACCCTGATGAAGTGGTTGCTGTCGGTGCAGCGGTGCAAGCTGGTGTCTTGGCTGGCGAAGTCAAAGACATTCTCTTACTTGACGTTACGCCACTTTCCTTGGGTGTTGAAACCCTCGGTGGTGTGATGACCAAGATTATCCCCCGCAACACTACTATCCCTACCAAGAAGTTTGAAACCTTCTCGACAGCGGTAGATGGACAGAGCAATGTCGAAATCCAAATTCTCCAAGGTGAGCGCGAAATGTCTCGCGACAACAAGAGTTTGGGAACCTTCCGCCTCGACGGTATTCCTTCGGCACCTCGCGGCGTACCCCAAATCGAAGTCACCCTCGACATCGATGCAAACGGGATCTTGAACGTCACCGCCAAAGACAAAGGCACTGGTAAAGAGCAATCCATCAGTATCACTGGTGCATCGACTCTTGACAAAACCGAAGTCGAACGGATGGTACGCGAAGCTGAAAATAATGCCTCCTCCGATAAAGAAAATCGCGATAAGATCGATCGCAAGAATCAGGCTGATTCCCTCAGCTACCAAGCCGAAAAACAACTTCAAGAACTCGGCGATAAAGTTCCCGCAGCAGATAAAACCAAGCTGGAAGCTTTAATCAAAGAACTCAAAGAAGCTGTAGCTAAGGAAGACGATGCCGAAATCCAACGCTTGAGTCCAGAAGTCCAACAAACCCTCATGGCGATTGGCAGTAATATCTACGCTCAAGCAGGTGCTAGTGGCGATGCTGGCGGTAGTGACGATAACGATGCTGGTACTCCTCCTGGTGGTGGTGCGACTGGCGGTGTCGATGATGTCATCGATGCAGAATTCTCCGAAACAAAATAATTTAAATTTGTGCTAACGTCCGGTTTCTCATCGAAACCGGATTTTTTTTGCGCCAACTAGTAAATCTCCAGCCAAAACGGTGAATACTAGGTTTAACCAATCGCATCAAGCTAGCGGCGGGAAAATTACCATTCCCCAGCCTAAAGCCTAAAGCCTGTCTTGAAAAGGTGCTTTACTTGGGGTTTCCCAAGACCGCACTTTTCGCTAAAGCCTAATTCCTAAAGCCTAGATCGATGA
Source organism: Chamaesiphon sp. VAR_48_metabat_403 (assembly GCF_031422475.1). Taxonomy (NCBI): domain Bacteria; kingdom Bacillati; phylum Cyanobacteriota; class Cyanophyceae; order Gomontiellales; family Chamaesiphonaceae; genus Chamaesiphon; species Chamaesiphon sp. VAR_48_metabat_403. The sequence goes on along the minus strand of NZ_JANPLS010000056.1, from coordinate 3,593 downwards.
ATTTATTTGATGAAATAATTGCTGCCCCACCAGATAAAGTGAATCTATATGCCCCGTACTTCATGAAGTCTGCGGCTAGACGTAACGTTCTCCCTAAAGCAATTACGCTTTATCATAAAGGTGGACTCGGCGGTCATCGATCGATCGAAGGTGGCGAGAACATTCCGTATGTCATTAACTGGGTGATTCAAAATTTACCTGGCGATCTGACTAGATGTACCATGATGTTTGATGACAATGCCGATCTCACCTACGATGTAAATTTGATGAATTCGGAACTAATCGGTTATCTCATCGATTGGCTGATTAATCTCCGCGATACCAATACCCCCGATTTTCCGCAGTATTTTTATCATAAATTGATGAGAATGGATGAGTAGGAGCTATTTTGTCGATCGTGGAACATCTCTATTGTCGATCTGAGTCATTGCGATCGCAGGCAACCCAGATTAGGCTATTGGTAAAGCGGGAGTAAACTCATTGAGCCAAGTTAACCAGAAATTTTCGATCTGGTGCAAGATGTGAGACTATCTGTTAGGGACTGGTTGCCGATCTGAATTAATGACTGAGGGTAAGTGTGTGGGATGGCTATGAAATACTTGCTGGTAGCTTCAACGGAAGCATGTAGTGGAAAATCGGCAACAATTTTGGGAATTGCCGATCGCTTGCAGGAAAAAGGGATTGAGATTGCTTACGCTCAACCTGTAACTACTGTCAATGCTACCAATCCCTCGATCGATGGCGATCTCCAGTTGATGGCAACAGCTTTATCCCTGCCCCCAGAGCGATTGGGAATGCCATTATTGGGTTTGAATGCCGAGCGGACGATCGATCGATTGACAGGGAAGGACGATCGCGATTACGTCCAATTACTCAAACAAAGCGTCCAGCTTCCAGGGAATTTGGTCATTCTTGAAGGTGGTGCCAATCTGCATGAAGGGAGTTTATTCGATCTGGCGACGGCACAAGTAGCTGAAGCTCTCGATGCTGGGGTGTTACTCGTCAATCGCTATCATCCGATCTCCACGATCGATCTGCTCGTATCGGCGCAACAACAGCTCGGCAAGCGGTTATTGGGGTGTATCATCAACGACATCCCCCGCGATCGCGTAGAGACCGTCCAGACCTCTTTGGTGCCATATTTAGAACGAATTGGCATCCCAGTATTTGGAGTCGTCCATCGCAATGGGTTGCTTCGCAGCGTCACTGTCAAGCAACTAGTCGAACAACTCGATGCCGAAATATTATGCCGTCCCGACAGGTTAGATCTGATGGTCGAAAGTCTCTCGATCGGGGCGATGAATGTCAATTCAGCTCTAGAATATTTCCGACGCGGTAATAATATGGCTGTTGTCACTGGCGGCGATCGGGCCGATATTCAACTAGCCGCGCTAGAAACCTCTACACAGTGCCTAATTTTAACTGGACATCTAAGTCCTCAGCCATTCATTCTTAGCCGTGCTGAAGACCTAGAAATTCCCATTCTGTCGGTAGATTTGGATACTTTAACCACTGTGGAAATTATCGATCGGGCTTTCGGGCAAGTCCGCCTGCAAGAACCGATTAAAATTAATTGCGCGCGGGAGTTATTTAGAAACCATTGTGAGATCGATCGACTGATTTCGATGTTAGGAATTGGTTAACTCGCATCTTCCATCAAAACAAAGTTACGAGTGTTTTAGTGAATAGTGGATAGTAGATAGTACATTAGTTTGTGTTGCTGAATTCAGATATGAAATGCACGAACGATTTTTGTAGGGGTAATGCCTCGTGCTTACCCCGCATTAATTAAGGGTACCCACAAGCGGCGTTTTTATTTTTTAGATATGGCTATTTCCCACAGAGTATGTATCGTCGGACTCGACGAACACGAGGTGAATGAGATTCAGTCGGCGATTGAGTTCGGCATCGGTGTTGTCGCGCATCAAGCTTTACCTCGAACGATCGTCCGAGATGGTAAGCTATTTATCGAATCTCGCCACCGTGCTGGCACGATCGAAGTGACGCACGTAATTTTTCATGGTATCTATGAAGACGATCTAGAATTTCTGGCAGCCTTAGCATTATGGGGTGGCCCTTGTTTGCCCAATCCCCGTGGCATGATGGATCTGCGCTTGCGGTTGCCAGGATTGGTGCGCGCGCTGGAACATACACGGTTTGGACTGCCATTGCGAGGATATGCTTCGCCCAACGCCGAATTTGAAACCGAGAACGAAAGTGTTGCTAAGTGGGGAAACTGGCACTGTGGCAAGAATAAGGAGCGATTCGACGGGGTTTGGCAGAGCGAAGAACCTTGTATCGTCGAAGATTTTATCCCAGGGCAATCGGTACGAATCGTTTTAATTGGCGATAAGTATTGGCAGATAAAATTAGCAGGGGACGATTGGCTTAAATCGATTCACGATCCTACTGCTGAATTTATGGAAGTCGATCGTGAGTTATTAGCCGATACTCAAAATGTGGCTAAAGCATTTGGGTTAGATCTAATTGCCAATGATTATATCGTGACCGATAAAGGCACCAAACATTTACTAGAAGTCAACCACGTCCCTAATGTCAGCCGTTTTCCAGAAATTTGGGCAGCTTATCGAGATTATGCCATAGATTGGGTGAATCGATCGATCTTGACAGTTTAACTAATTGCATTGCAATCATGAATTATCCCGATCTTGAATGCCCAATTTTAGGAATATTGCATTATGACGTAACAAACGATTGGTATAAAGGACAGCTTAAAATCCAACAATCAGAGGTAACAATTTATTTTTCAATGGATGAGGAAAGAAAATTAGAGTCCGCACAGAATAGGTTTGTCGATGTTATGAGCGATCTAAAAAATCATCTCCAGCAAGCCAAAGAGTATGCGGTGGAAAGTTTGCTAGCAGTCAAGAACGAGATTGATGAAAATCGACCACCGTTAACACCTCAACAATTCAAAGATCGAATGGTGCTTCAATTCATATCAATCGAACCAGACGGAAGCGTATCTTTTTATTACCCTGACGATAATCTGTTTGCTGGACACTTTTACGTAATGATGGATAGCGTAAATAACTTTGTCGATGCCGATATTCCTCACTGAATCGATAATGGCAGTCAATTAATCTTATCTCAATACTGTTCGGTTAAGTGAATATTTGTGTTCTAGTCCGCGTAGGCGGACTTTGCAACATTAGCGGCGATTTCAATCGCTGTCTAACCGAACAATATTGAATCTCATCCAATTGTTACACTCCTAACAACTCAAAAGCCCCCTCACAATCGTGAGGGGGCTTTACTTGTCTGAATCAAACCGATATTAACCGTTGATAGCAGGAGCAGTTAAAGCAACAGGAGTAGCTTCACCAGCAGCTAAGTCAAGCGGGAAGTTGTGTGCATTTCTTTCGTGCATTACTTCCATACCTAAGTTAGCGCGGTTGATGATGTCAGCCCAGGTATTAATGCCGTGACCTTGTGCATCTACAACTGATTGGTTGAAGTTGAATCCGTTGAGGTTGAAGGCCATGGTCGATACACCCAAGGATGTGAACCAGATGCCGACTACTGGCCATGCTGCTAGGAAGAAGTGCAAGGAACGGCTGTTGTTGAAAGAA
>NZ_JANPLS010000055.1:0-7195 GCF_031422475.1 Chamaesiphon sp. VAR_48_metabat_403 | reverse complement strand
AAAGTCGTACCAACATCGATTTCGCTGATGAGATCGATATTGCCACCATGGAGATCTACACATCGCTTGACGATCGATAAACCTAGTCCGGTGCCAGGAATATTATTAACATTTTTACCGCGATGGAATGATTGAAATAGTCGAACTCGATCTTCATCAGAAATTCCGATCCCGCGATCGGCAATTTCAAAGGTAACTGTGTCACTAGTAAAGTTGACATCAAACTGAACGTGGCGAGCGTCTAGAGTATATTTAATCGCATTAGAAAGTAAGTTAGTTAAAATTTGGCGAACTAATTTATTATCCATCCAAACTGTAAAGTTCTCTAGTGAGATAGTTGAGTCCGCATGAGTCATAGTCAATTTGAATCGACCTTCAGCATTGATACTGTTTTCTAGTTCTTCAATTAGTTCGTGACAAAAAGCGATCGCATCGAATGAGGAGCGTTTGCATTCTAGTTTGCCCGCATCTGTCTGGTAAATTAATAGAATATCTTCTAATAATGTTGTCATGTGCTTGACAGCAGATTGAATTCGTTGCCAATGTTTAATTTTTTTGGGTAGATCGAGCCGATTGTCATAGTCTTCAAGTAAGCCAGTAGAAGAAGAGATAATTCCTAAAGGTGTCCTAAATTCATGGGAAGCCGTGGTAATAAATCGAGTTTTTAGTTCATTCAGTTCCTGCTCTTGAATTAATGCCTTACCAATTTCAATTTTCTGGGTAGCCAGCTTATCTGCCAATCTTTTGGCATCTTTCAAAGAAGTACTTTGGGCTTGGAGTAAAAATAAGAAATCAGCAACTGGATCGTGTAGGGCAAAGTCTGATAATTTGAGTTTAAAATCATTCATGATGTTTGTATCAGTAATCCATGGCGAACCAAGAAACAGAATTACCTCTTCATAATCAACATAAACTATTTGACCCTTGAGTTGCATCCCATTTTGAATCGATTCTAATAAGAATAGCGATCTGGGATAGGCACGGATAGCATCAAAATCGGCGAATACATTGGGACGTTTAATCTCGAAATGTTCTTGAAAATTCTTGAACTTTAAAATTTCTGGATATAAACGTTTGAGGACAGGGCCAACATGAACGATTTCTAAATCGCGATTTAAGACAATATAAAATGGGAAAATTGTGGCAAAGACATCAGGAAGTGGTGAAAAATCTGGTGTCGTTACATATTCAGCAATAGTGACATTTTCTGAAAAACTCATTGTGGCATGACCCGTCTGATACCGCTAGTAAAACAATGGTGAATTGAAATTTCGGTTAATTTTTATCTCTGTTGAGAATTTGTTTAAATGGACATTTGGGTTTATGGGCGATCGATAATTCCTGATGGTCGTTTCCTTGAGCTTTACTATTGGTAAGCTGAATATCAACATCAGTATCGAATTTTTCACCTAAACCTTTGAGCATTCCCACTACCATTGGCGTTAAGCCAGGTCGATCGGAGTAGTAATGTAACTTTAATGATTCTGCTTCTAGATTGGAACACAGAAAACTCGGTGGTTGCAGTTCGGGAAAACTCAGTCCCACACGGGCATGTAGATTATCGAGATTTTGGAGAAATTCAGGTAAATTATCACCTGCCATTTCCATCAGCGATCCAAACCCTTCACTCGCAGTAAAGAGCAACCAATATTTGCCAAATGCCTCTAAAATATCTGTCGCGGGCATTGCCATGACAGCACTAGCCGCATCGACGAGTCGATAGGTGATGTCATCTGGATAAGAATCCATACTAATAAAGGCTTCGATCTCCACTTGAGCCTTAGACTTGATTTTTTCCCAGGTTGCTTCCCCATATTGGCTACACACCATATCTTCTAAGCCTTTATTCACCAATCCAAACATCAGCAGTCGCTCCTTATGGAAAGTGGATACGTATTTAATCCAGCTACTATTTAGAGTACCCACATTTTTCAGCTATCAGCTATCAGGTTTCAGGTTTCAGCTATCAGCTATCAGCTCCCATCCACCCATCCACCCATCCACCCATCCACCTATCCACCCCTCTACCCATCCGCCCCTCTACCCATCCACCATACTCATCAGTGCAATTAGCTCGGCGTTGTAATCGATCGCGTATTCATTCGTGGCGTAGGATTTTTCATCATCCACATAGCTCAACAGCCCCCGATTTTTAGGGGCGATCCCATCTTGGGCACCATTATTGGCACCACCTACTAATAAACCAGGAATCGAGATTTTACGAGCGCGAGCAAAAATATGATGTAAGTGCCGCACCGGATGGGTACCGATGCCAGTTACGAATGTCTGGTTAAAAGGGTTGCGCCCTAATAAATAATCGATCTGGTCGATCGCGGCTTGACGGTAGGCAGTTCCATCGGTCATGCGATAAGCTAATATGAGCGTCAGCCCATCTGTCGCCGTCATCTTGTTCGATCCCCAAATAAACCGCTGATTTGCCAGATGATAGCCACTTGTTGAGACTTTTTTGACAAGTGCATCCGCTCGGTTGAGAATTTGCTGGGCGATCTTTAGTTTAATCTCGCTGGCTGGGGAAGTTGCATCACTCATATAGTTCACCATTCCTAAAGCGGATGGATCTTTCCACTCAAATAGAGTGTAGTCATTGGGTAAATGCTGAAGAAAATAGCGATCGAATTTGCTTTCTTTGTTAGTAATAAATAGCTCTGCTGCTGCCCATAATCGATCGTCTGTATCGATTTTTAGGCTCGGTTCGGTATCGATTTCTGAGGCGAGATATTTCCCCGAACCGCTATCGTCGCCATCCACCCAATCTACTTTCATGGTTGGTTGTGTTTGTAGATAATCCCAAGCCCGTCGAGCTGCCTTCAGATAGAGGTTAGATTGTTGGGGTTGGAGGGGAGCATATACGCGTGCGGCGATCGCCATTGTTGCGGCAAATTTCGCCGTCTCTGGGGTGGAAATACCATAAAGGAAGCGGGGTTGAGTATCTTCATCGGGAGCAACGATCGAGGGCCACTTTTTACCAGATAGTTTACGATAAATTGCACCATCCGATCGCTGCATCGACAACATCCAATCCAATCCCACCCGCATTTCATCGAGTAAGTCGGGGATACCATTACCGCTTTCAGGGATTGTCAATTGTCGATCGGGAAATGCTTTGGGGTTATTCTCATATAGACTCAATAGTCGCCCCACGGTAACTGCTGTGGTGCTGACATATTTGCCATAATCCCCCGCATCATGCCAGCCGCCTGTGGATGGAATTGCTTTCCCAGATTGATTTATAGCATCTTTGCGATCGATCGCACCATCCCGCAGATGACAGGGCGCGTGGCGAATGCCTGTAACCGGATCGTCGATCGCAATGCCACAGCGTTGGAGATAATAGGAGCGGAGTAGTTTAATTATTGGCTCCTGATAGACATTGGACGCGATCGAAAATGGATAAGACTCGATCGATCCAGTTCGCAGGAAATACTTGCCAGTTTGCTGAATCTGGCTAAAGTCAATAGTTTGTAATCGATCGTTACTATCTCGATCGCGAACCGATCGACTGGGAGTAATAACTTGTAACGTCTGTTTAGTAGTGCTATTTACTAACTCAATTTTTTGCTGTGCGGTGTCGCTGTTGACGAGTAAGGCAACTTTGGGACTATTTGGTAAATAACCCACCTGATTGACGACTATTTTGGCTGAGGTGGCGGCTTGTAGTTGAGTCCAATTTCCGCTGGTAATTATCAGGAGAAATGCGCTGATGAGGATGAGTAGGAGCTGGTTCGATCGATTTATCATGATGGGGGGATAGGGGTGAGATTGAGGTAGGGGCAATTACCTCGATGGAGACGTTATTTTGGGAATAGTTATTTGAGGTGTGGCGGAGATCTACCCACCCTGCCCTACGGGCACCCCTCCAGGGCTACTGTGTATACACAAGTTATTATTGCTGCGTAATCCTGTTACCCCACCCCAGCCCTCCCCTTATAAAGGGGAGGGAGCAAGAAAGCCCCCCCTTTATAAGGGGGGGTTGGGGGGGTAGAGCACCATCGGAAACGAAGTCTAGCCGACTTGTGTATAGATAGGGAGTTAGTGATAATATGCCCGTTTAAGTTGCGATCGAAACCTGAGTTAAAAATTTCAGCATGGGGAACAGTAGAGAAAGGGAAACACTAGATTTAAAAATAGTTCGATGGATAAGAAGTCTCTGAGTGAAAGCGATATTTGTGCCAAATACATTACGCCTGCGGTGGTTCGGGCGGGATGGGATGAGGCGACTCAGCTTCGCAGGGAGGTTTATTTTACTGATGGGCGAATTATCGTGCGTGGTAAACTCGTCACTCGTGGCAAGGCAAAGCGGGCGGATTATGTGCTTTATTATCAGCATTTCACAATTGCCATCATCGAGGCAAAGGATAATAATCATAGTGTCGGCGATGGGATGCAGCAGGCGTTAGACTATGCCACGACTTTAGATATCCCGTTTGTGTTTTCGTCGAATGGGGATGGTTTTGTATTTCACGATCGCACAGGAAATAGTACGATAGAAACTAATCTGGCTCTGACTGAATTCCCCGCTCCGAGTGAGTTGTGGGCAAAGTATCGAGACTGGAAAGGGTTGGCTCCCGAACAGGAAAAGATGGTATTACAGCCTTATTATGATGATGGTAGTGGCAAGCAGCCGCGTTACTATCAGCGGAATGCGATTAATACTATGATGGAAGCGATTGCCAAAGGGCAGAATCGGATCCTGTTGGTGATGGCGACTGGTACGGGGAAAACTTATACGGCGTTTCAGATTATTTGGCGATTGTGGAAGGGTGGGCAGAAAAAGCGGATTCTGTTTTTAGCTGACAGAAATGTGTTGATTAATCAGACAATGGTGAATGATTTTCGTCCGTTTGCTGGAAAGATGGCGAAATTGAGTACGGCGGCGAAAACGATTGAGCGCGATGATGGTAGCTCGGTAGAGTTGACTCTAGCACACGATAAAAAACGCCGCATCAATCCTGCTTATGAAATTTATTTAGGTTTATATCAAGCGATTACAGGAGTAGAGGAGAAGCAAAAGATTTTCAAGGAGTTTTCTCCGGGCTTCTTCGATCTGATTGTGATTGATGAGTGTCATCGGGGTAGTGCGGCGGAGGATTCGGCTTGGCGGGAAATTCTCGAATATTTTAGTGCGGCTACTCAGATTGGGTTGACTGCTACACCCAAGGAAACCCAGTATGTTTCTAATAGCCATTACTTTGGGGAAGCTGTCTATACCTACTCGCTCAAGCAGGGGATTCGGGATGGTTTTTTGGCACCTTATAAGGTGATTAAGGTGCATCTGGATGTAGATGTGGTGGGTTATCGTCCCAAGTTGGATGAAACCGACGATCGCGGGTCGGAAATTACCGATCGGATCTACAATCAGAAGGATTTCGATCGCAGTTTAGTCATCGACAATCGGACGAAACGGGTGGCCAAATGGGTATCGGACTATTTGAAAGAAAGTGGACGGTTCCAAAAAACGATCGTCTTTTGTGTGGATGTTGAACACGCAGCCAGGATGCGTCAGGCGTTGATTAATGAAAATGCCGATTTAGTGCGGGAAAATTCGCGGTATGTGATGCGAATAACTGGGGATGACGAGCAGGGGAAGGAGCAACTCGATAATTTTATCGATCCTGAATCTAAGTATCCGGTAATCGTCACCACGTCTCGGTTGTTGTCTACAGGTGTGGATGCCCAAACTTGCCGCTTAATTGTGCTAGAGCGAGAAGTTGGTTCGATGACTGAGTTTAAACAAATTGTCGGGCGCGGGACGCGGGTACATGAAGATACCAAAAAGTATTATTTTACCCTGATTGATTTTCGCAAGGCGACTAACCATTTTGCCGATCCAGATTTTGATGAAGATCCGGTGCAGATTTACGAACCAGGGGAACACGATCCTGTCACTCCGCCCGATATGCCACCTGTTGGTATGCCGCTCGAACCCGATGAGAGTGAAACAATTATCGATCGACCCCTACCACCAGATATTACCATCCGCCCGATCGTTGGTGAAAGCTCAGGCAAGTATTACGTCAAAGGTAATCCGGTGCAAGTGTTGACTGAGCGGGTGGAGTACCTAGATGAAAATGGTAAACTCGTGACTGAATCGCTGCGGGACTATACGCGCAAGGCTCTCCGCCAGCAATTTGTCAGTCTCGATCGATTTCTGAACCGTTGGCGATCCCAGGAGCGCAAGGACGCGATTATCGCTGAATTGGCGGCGGAAGGGTTGCTGCTAGAGCCGTTAATGGAGGAAGTGGGCAAAGATCTCGATCCGTTCGATCTGATTTGTCATATTGCCTTCGACAGACCGCCGCTCACCCGTCGAGATCGGGCTGAGAGCGTGCGAAAACGGGATATCTTTACCAAGTACAGTCCGCAGGCGATCGCGGTGTTGGAGGCTCTACTGAATAAGTATCAGGATGAGGGAATTGTCGCTGGGTTGGACGATCTGCGGATTTTGCAAATTGCGCCGTTTAATGGGATGGGAACGGTACCGCAGTTGATTAAGCAGTTTGGTGGTCGTCCCGACTATGAGCGGGCGGTGCGGGAATTGCAAACTGCGTTGTATCAAGATATTGCGTAGATCTACCCACCCCGCCCTTCTCTTCGAGACGCTTCGCGAACGGGCACCCCTCCGTTCGCGGAGCGTCTCCGACAGGAGAGGAGGGGATTTTCTATTATTACAGTTAGGTCGTAGTTGGATCGTATAGCGGTTAGAAATTGCTTAGGTTAATTTACTGCGAATTCGGTAAATTGACACTTGAAAGGAGAATGAAAACCGATAAAGTATCGATTTGCTGTAAGTAACGCTACTGCCTATGATGGATGTCGGAGCTATCTCTTCACCCATCGCCACCTAAACCATCATGTCCGTTCGTAATACTGTCAAATCCATTCAGGACATCATGCGTCAAGATTCGGGCGTTGATGGAGATGCCCAGCGGCTGTCACAGCTTTGTTGGATGTTTTTCTTGAAGATTATTGACGACCAAGATTCCGAGCTAGAGCTACTGAATCCAGAGTACAAATCGCCGATTCCGACTAATCTCCAGTGGCGCAACTGGGCGGCAGATCCGGAGGGGATTACGGGGGATGAGTTGCTGGATTTTATCAACGCGGCTCTATTCCCGATGCTCAAAGATCTAGCTGTGACGGGCAAAGATGCCAATCGCAGTCGGGTGGTGCGGGG
>NZ_JANPLS010000054.1:0-2122 GCF_031422475.1 Chamaesiphon sp. VAR_48_metabat_403 | reverse complement strand
CGTCGAGAAGAAGGCTCTCAAGCAGTGGTACTTTTAAATTACCGACTATGCCGAGCAATTATTGACCGATCTGGAGCAGTTATCAGGATGGCCGGAAAAAGTCCGCACGATGCAGGCAAATTGGATCGGTAAATCGATCGGGGCGAATCTAGAATTCCCCATTGTCGGTACAGATGAGAAAATTGCTGTATTTACAACTCGTCCCGACACGGTTTATGGCGTGAGTTACGTCGTATTAGCTCCAGAACACCCATTAACGGCACAGGTGACTACTTCCAACCAAAAGGCGGCTGTAGATGCCTTCGTTGCGGAAATTAAGAGTCAAAGCGAGATCGATCGCACGGCGGAAGATAAACCCAAGCGGGGCGTATTTACAGGCGCGATGGCGATTAATCCGTTTACGGGGACAGAAGTACCGATCTGGATTGCCGATTATGTCTTGTACGAATACGGGACTGGTGCGGTGATGGGCGTTCCCGCGCACGACGTTCGCGATTTCAAATTTGCGAAGCAATATCAGTTACCAATTACGCAAGTAATTACCGCATCGAGTCAGAATCCTGGCGAACCGCTGGCGGCTGCGTATACAGAAGCGGGAACGATCATAAATTCCCTTCAATTCGACGGGTTAGATTCCGTTACCGCGAAGAAATCGATAATTGACTACGCCGAGCAGCAGGGTTATGGCAATGGCAAAATTCAATATCGCCTGCGAGATTGGCTGATTTCGCGCCAACGTTATTGGGGCGTACCAATTCCGATCGTCCATTGCCCGAATTGTGGTGCGGTACCAGTTCCAGAGGCAGATTTACCAGTTAAATTGCCTGAAGATGTCGAATTTACAGGCAAAGGTGGTAATCCGTTGGCGCAATTAGAGTCGTGGGTAAATGTATCATGCCCGACTTGTGGCACGCCAGCCAAGCGGGAAACCGATACGATGGATACGTTTGTCGATTCTTCTTGGTATTTCTTGCGTTATCCAGATGCCAATAACGACCAGCAAATCTTCGACTCTAATATTACCAATGATTGGATGCCTGTAGACCAATATGTCGGCGGGATCGAACACGCAGTTTTGCACTTACTATATGCCCGCTTCTTTACGAAAATAATTCGAGATTTTGGGGCGGGAGATCGGGGTAAAACGAAACTGCTAAATTTTGACGAACCGTTCAAAAAATTGTTGACTCAGGGAATGGTGCAATCCACCACTTATAAAAACCCCCAGACGGGTAAATATATCGCACCAACTAGCATTACAGATCCCAGAAGTCCTCAAGATCCGGTAACTGGCGATGTACTAGAAGTCTCGTTCGAGAAGATGTCTAAATCTAAATATAATGGCATCGATCCAGAGCAGGTGATCTCTAAATACGGTGCAGATACAGCGCGGATGTTTATCTTATTTAAAGCACCGCCAGAAAAAGATTTAGAATGGGATGAAGCAGATGTCGAAGGACAATTTCGATTTCTGAATCGCTTGTGGCGACTGGCGATCTGTTGTCAACCGATCGTGGCTACTAGTGGAGAATTATCAAAATCCGAAAAAGATTTACGTCGATTCGTTCACCATGCCATTCAAGCAATTACTGAAGATTTAGATGGCGAATATCAGTTTAATACAGCCATCTCCGAATTGATGAAACTGAGTAATGCGATTACCGATGCCGATTGCAAAGAGTCGCATGTGTATGCCGATGCGATCGAAACCCTGATGATTTTAGCCGCACCATTCGCACCCCACATGGTAGAGGAACTGTGGCAATTAACCGGACATTCCGGTTCGGTTCACGAGCATCCCTGGTGTCAATTCGATCCTGCTGCGTTAGAAGCCGATGAAATTACCTTGGTAATTCAAATTATGGGCAAAACTCGCGGCACGATTCAAGTCCCAGCGACTAAAGATTCGGCAACTTTAGAAGCCTACGCGCGGGAGTCATCGATAACTAAAAAGTTTGCCGAAGGTAAGGAGATTAAAAAGGTAATCGTCGTACCAGGAAAGTTAGTCAACTTTATTATTGGTTAATGAGTTAACCTAAAATTCCGTAGTAGTAGGGTGGGCACTGCCCACCTTACATTTTTCTATTCCCTAAAGCCTAAAACCTAAAACCTAAAACCTATC
>NZ_JANPLS010000053.1:0-2046 GCF_031422475.1 Chamaesiphon sp. VAR_48_metabat_403 | reverse complement strand
GGCGATGAATAATATCTCGCAACCCGAAGCAGAAGCTGATGGAAAACGCTGGTTAGCTTATGGCAATCAACTCACTCGAACTCTACAATTCGATAAAGCAGTAGTCGCATTTGACAAAGCAATTGCCAAAGGAGAAGTATTAGAGGGGAATTATGGTAAGACATTATCCCTAATGATTTTGAGAAAATTCGATCTGGCTAAAAGTTCGATCGATCGCGCTATCGCCTTAGTTCCAGACGATAAAAATCGTGCCAGTTATTACTATTTCTGGAAATATCAAAGTAGGATTTTTTCCCGTTTAGGTAAATATGATGATGCAATTAAAACAATTGATATTGCAATTAAACTGGAACCGAAAGACCAGTTGTTACAGCTAGAGAAATCAGATATCTTAAATACTAGCGGCAAATATGCAGCCGCGATCTCTATTTGTGATGAGTTAATTCGCTCTCAGCCAACGGCTCCTATTTATCTCAATCGCGCTCTGATTAAATCAAAAAGTGGCGACAAACAAGGTGCGCTCGCCGATCTCAGCCAAGCTATTAAAATTAATCCTAACTATACGGATGGTTACATTGCCAGGGGTCTATTTAAATCGCTATCGGGGGATACCAACGGCGGGATTGCAGATATCAACCAAGCGATAAAGATTAACCCCAATTATAATGCAGCCTATTTGGTGCGGAGCCTAGTTTATCTGCAAATAAAAAACTTCAAAGCTGCGCTTGCAGATAGTAGCCGAACGATCGAATTAAGTAATGTCAAGGGCTTTAGCCAATCGATTGGTTCTACACCTGAAATCTTGTTAACAGCTTACACGATCCAGGGTAATGCTAATCTGGAATTGAAAAATTTTCAAGCCGCACTCACAGATAGCGATCGTTGTATTGAATTAATTTATTCAAAGTTTTCTACCAAAGAAATTGTTTCGACGAGTGTCTTGCCCGCGCTTTACCTGATTCGGGGTGGAGCTAATATCGGATTGCAGAAATTCAAAGATGCGATCGGCGATCTTAATAAAGCGATTGAATTTAGTAAAGCTAAAGAGATCGGTCAATCCGATCGCGATAAAATAGTGCCTTCAGCTCTCTTGTATCGAGGTGTTGCTAAAGCATTATCAGAAGATACAAATGGTGCAACTATCGACATCACTGAGGCAGCTAACTTATTTCGCCAGCAAGGGCAAATAGAGCTTTATCAACAGGCAACAAGTTTTCTAGAAAAGTTAAAACAGCTTCCTCGCACCCAAAAAGATCCCAGCTCGAACGATAACCTAAAGATCGCCCTTGCAGAGTCTGACAGAGCGATTGCACTTACTCCCCAAAAAGCTAGTTTGTATGTCGATCGTGGCGTTATTAAAATTGAAAAACTAAATGATATTAACGGTGCCCTTGCAGACTATAACAAAGCGATCTCTCTCGATCCCAAATATGTCGATGCCTACTTAAATCGTGGCATTCTCAAACAGAATAAGCTCAATGATGTCAATGGTGCTGTGACGGACTATAACAAAGCAATCTCGCTCAAACCCAAAGATGCCCGCAGCTACTTTTTTCGGGGCATTTTGAAAGAAAATAAGCTCAATGATTTCAAGGGTGCCCTTGCGGACTATAACCAAGCGATCTCGCTGGCTCCCCAAAGCGCGATTGCCTACTTCCAGCGTGGCATGTTGAAATATCAAAAACTAAATGATGTTAATGGTGCCCTTGCAGACTACAATCAAACGATTGTACTCGATCCCAAATATGTCGATGCTTACGGAAATCGCGGTCTGCTGAAATATCAAAGACTGAATGATACCTCTGGAGCACTAGCCGATTTGAATAAGTCGATCGAACTAGATGCCAATTTTATTGACGGGCACTATAATCGTGGCGATTTTTATTACTATATGGGTAACAAAACCGCTGCGATCGCTGACTTTCAGAAAGTTATTGTTCTCGATAAGAGTGGTGTTAATAGGTTAATAGCACAGGGCGTAATTTATATCGAGCAAGGCTCCGTAGCGCAGGCAATTGGCAGTTTCGATCGAGCAGCCAAAACTAG
>NZ_JANPLS010000052.1:0-17902 GCF_031422475.1 Chamaesiphon sp. VAR_48_metabat_403 | reverse complement strand
AACCATCCTCAGATTCCTAAATATTTGGAGTATTTTCATGTCGATACTCCTGAAAATCGTGCATTTTATATCGTTCAACAACTAGCACCTGGTAAACCCCTAACGGCATGGGTGCAGTCTGGCTGGCGGGGAACTGAAGCTCAAGTGCGAGTATTGCCAGTCAGTTGCTCGAAATTTTGCAATACCTCCACCAGCAATCGCCGCCGCTGATTCATCGCGATCTCAAGCCTCACAATATCATTCGTAATGATGATGGGCGAGTGTTTCTTGTCGATTTTGGAGCGGTACAAGATGTTTATAATCATACGCTGCTTAAAGGCAGCACGGTGGCGGGTACTTTTGGCTATATGGCTCCCGAACAGTTTCGGGGTGCGGCGGTACCTGCGAGCGATTTGTATGGCTTGGGTGCGACTATTTTATATCTATTGACTCATCGATCGCCTGCGGATTTACCCCAGGAAAGATTGAAGCTGAATTTTCGCGATCGGGTGAATATCTCCGATCGGTTTGCCGACTGGCTAGAGACGATGTTAGAGCCAGATCTATCTGCTAGATTTACATCGACAGCAGCGGCTCTAACTGCCTTGCAAAAACCAAATTGGTTTCGCACTCAACGGAGTACTCAAATTAGTTTTCCGTGGCGAGGTGCGGCAATTACCGCTATGATCTTGGCGATATTTGTGCCGCTAATTTATGGATATCGATATACTTTTATTACCAGACTTGGCTTTCCCGCCCGCGATATTTGTGATGCGATCGGTAGCAACGATATAAAATCTGTTCGTAAGTATCTCGATCGCGGTGTGAGTGTGAATGCTACTGTTGTAATGAATGAAGCTGGGATGCTTGGATATCGTTCTGTTTCATTCTTTCAATCGGGTTCATTACTGCACTGTGCGATCGATCGCGGGCAAATTGAAGTTGTTAAATATTTGCTCGATAACGGTGCCGATATCGATAGTCTCAGCAGTAATGATGGTTTTACACCACTACATCAGGCAATTAAAATGTCTTGCCCGATCGAGGGCAATCAGCGAAAAGATTGCGATCGACAGCTCCAGATTCTGCTTTATTTATTAGATCGCAAAGCTAATATTAAGATCGAGAGTCACAATGGTTCGACACCGCTAATGTTTGCCGTGGCAGAACAAAAAGCCAGTGCTGTTAAATATTTACTCAAATATGGTGCCGATCCTCATGAGCAGATGGATAATAAATCTTCGCTCTGGCATCTGTTAGCGGCTAGTGAGGGAGAATTTAATAAAACTGAAATTGCATCGATCGCCAAGCAACTAGTATTGGCAAATGTAGACATTAATCAAGCTGACGATCGCGGGAATACACCTTTGCATCTAGCTAGCATCAGAAGCAATCAGGTGAAAACAATTGGTATTTTATTAGCTAATGGAGCGAGAACAGATCTGCAAAATAATTTAGGTGAAACTCCATTAATTAATGCAATTTCCAGAAATTACTTCGAGCCTGTCAAGCTGTTGCTATCTAAAAACTCTGAAATTAACGTTCCAGATAGATATGGCAAAACTCCTCTGAAAGTCGCGATCGATGCCGCCGCCCGCGATGGTTACGGAGATACCTTTACATCGGCTAATTTTACTAGCTCTGCGGTGCCACCACTAGATCTAAATCTAGCGTCTCCAAAAATTATTAAGTTATTACTAGCTAAAGGTGCCAATCCCAATCTTGTCGATCGTTATGGTAATACAGCATTACATTTACTTGGTAATCTTGATGGAGTCTTTCAATGTCAACAGAAGCGATCGATGGCATTTTATATTCTAGATTTATTCATTCAGTATCGAGTGAATATTCAAGCTGTGAATGAGGATGGCGATACGGCATTACATATATTAGCTAAAAGAGATTTCTTCCCGGTAACCGATCGATTAATTGGCTATGGCGGAAACCCGCTGCAAAAAAATCGTCACGGTAAGAACGCACTGGAGTTAATTAAAGCAGCACCACCCAGATCGTCTAGATGTAAAGCCGACCCCGATAATACAGGTGTAAAATAATGAACCAAATCGTTTCGAGGTTAGGAACTAGTTATCAGATTATCGGCTTATTAGGCGAAGGCGGTAGCGGTAAAACTTATCGCGCTTTAGACGATCGATCTCAAACTGAAGTGGCAATTAAAGTCTTGAGTTTGCGCGGGATGGGAGATTGGAAAACGCTCGAATTATTCGATCGCGAAGCTAAAATTCTCGCACAACTAAATCATCCCGCAATTCCCCGCTATTTAGACACTTTTCAGACTGAGATTGCTGGGGAAGATGCTTATTGCCTAGTGCAAGCGATCGCACCAGGGCGAACTTTAACTAGTTGGGTGGAGTCGGGATATCTGTTTAGCGAATCGGAATTACAAGACATCGCCACCCAGATTTTAGACATTTTAATTTATCTTCAGACGTTTACACCACCAATTATTCATCGCGATCTCAAACCACAAAACCTATTGTGGAGCGAGTCGGGTAAGCTTTACTTAGTAGACTTTGGAGCCGTGCGCGATACTTATCACCTCGCCATCACAGGCGGCAGTACGATCGTCGGCACTTGTGGTTATATGGCTCCCGAACAATTTCGCGGACAAGCGGTGTTAGCAACCGATTTATATGGCTTAGGAGCGACATTACTCTATCTCAAATCTGGGCAAGACCCGGCAGATTTACCCGTCAAGCAGATGAAAATAGACTTTCGATCGCGAGTCAAAACTTCACCCGATTTTGCTAATTGGCTAGAAAGATTATTAGAGCCGATCCCGGAGGATCGCTATCGTAATGCCGCCCAAGCTTTAGCTGCTTTGCAGGGTAAAGCTGTCGCTAAAATCGATCGCCCCAAACAGCCGATCTCCCAAGTTTCATATCGGGGAGAAGCGATGAAAATAGTCATTCCCCCAATTTGGCTGGCGACGAGTGCCAGTCAAAAAACTTTTCTAACTGCCATGTTATTGCTATTGTTAGCGATCGCTGGCTGGTGGATAATCCGCATTGCCGTTTTACCTGGAGAATTATGGCTGCCGCTATTGTTATTTGGCACGGTAATAATTCCGTGGATGCTGCGCGTGCTATGGCATTTCTGTACCGTGGTTATCTGTCAGCACGAACTAGAAATAGTCGATCTACAGGCAATCTGTCAGACGAAACTAGGCAGAATCTCGATCTCAAACCAGACAATCAAGCTCAGAGATATCGAAAATGTACATTATCGGGCAGCAGGCAGATTGAGTGAGAAAGGGGGGATTGAATTTAAAATTTCGGTGGAGCGATACTATCGAGTTGATTATATACTGGGTGAAACCAAGCATCTATCGCTGTATTCTTTTGGTAAGTATCTCGATCGTGCCGAGCAGCGGTGGCTGATGGGCGAAATATTGGCACATATACAATATCTCGATCCGCATATCGATCGCAACTAATCATAAATCTTGCGCGTCAAGGAAGTCAGGCATTAAACCGTTCCGGCTCCTCGCGCCTGCAAAGGCAATCGGAAAATTTTTGCCGTCCGAGCGATCGGGACTACCAAATCCAGATAAGATTTAATACATGCAACGCTTAACTCACACTTTCCACCGCTACTTCGATTGGCGACGACTACTGCTGTTGTCTGCGATTGTCTTTTGTGGCACGATCTCGTTACCGTCACCAATCCTCGTTCAAGCCCAACAGCCCAATTCCAAAGGATTCTCGATCGACGCAGATATTCAAGAAGCCAATTCTATCTCCCAAGTAGCCACCGCACGAGGGAATGTCCAACTGCGCTACCCCAGTCGCAACATTCAAGCTAAAGCCAATCTGGCTCAATTCTATATTAAGGAAAATCGCATCGTTCTGACTGGTAATGTCACCATCTTGCAAGAGGGCAATACTTTAGCAGGCGAAACTGTGACTTATTTAATCGATGAAGGTAAATTTATTGCCAATCCTAAGGCAAAACAACAAGTTCGCAGCAATTATATTATCCCCGAACAGGGCGGCAAAGGGTTGACGATCCTCGCGAATACTCAAGAAGCCAACACCAAAACCGAAATCGTCACCGCACGCGGGAACGTGCGGCTCAGCTATCCTGACAAAAAGCTCCAAGCGCAGGCAAATACGGCGCAATATAATATTAAGGGCGACCAAATTATTTTATCTGGCAATGTGCTAGTGGTGCAAAATGGAAGTAGTCTCCAGGGCGATACTATTACCTATTTAATTGGGGAGGGGCGATTTGTCGCCAAACAAAAACCGGGCGTTCCCGTCCAATCTATCTATGTCATTCCCGACAAAAATAGCAGTCAGTAAAGAGCGTGATTTTACCCGATCGTCAATACTGTATCCCGTGAAGATTATCCTCGAAAACATTCATAAATCCTACGGGAAGCGAAATATTGTCAATCGTGTCAGTCTGTCGGTAGCGCAGGGTGAAATTGTTGGTTTACTCGGCCCTAATGGTGCGGGAAAAACTACTACGTTTTATATCGCTACCGGGCTAGAAAAGCCCAATCAGGGCAAAGTTTGGCTGGATGATGAAGATATTACTAGTTTATCAATTCATCAGCGGGCGCGGTTAGGAATCGGCTATTTAGCACAGGAGGCAAGTATTTTTCGGAGTTTAACCGTACTCGATAATATTTTGCTAGTGCTGGAACAAACCAAAGTACCTCGCAAGCTTTGGGATCGCAAACTTACAGATTTAATAACCGAATTTAATCTAGAGAAAGTGATACATACGCTCGGAAATCAAGTATCGGGTGGCGAACGTCGCCGGACTGAAATTGCGCGATCGTTAGCAGCGGGAATCGATGGGCCAAAGTTTCTATTTTTAGACGAACCTTTCGCGGGTGTAGATCCGATCGCTGTCGCAGAAATTCAGAAAATTATTGCCAAATTACGCGATCGACATATGGGAATTCTGATTACCGATCATAACGTGCGGGAAACTTTAGCAGTGACCGATCGAGCGTATATTATGCGCGAAGGTCAAGTATTTGCCTCCGGTAGTAGTGAAGAAATGTACGCCAATCCGCTGGTCAGACAATATTATTTAGGTAGTAATTTTCAAGTTTAGGTAATAGTGAATAATCATCTAAGTTTATCGCGGATTTTACTTCCAGGCATTTCAGTGATGGATCGATATATCGTCACTCAATTATTGATGCCATTTTTATTTGGGGTGGGTGCATTTTCATCGATCGTTTTAGCCGTTGGGAGTTTATTCGATCTCGTCCGACAAGTTGCTGAAGCTGGCTTGCCGATTACAATTGCCCTCGAAGTTATGGCACTAAAAATGCCTCAATATATAGTCTATGCTTTTCCGATGTCGATTCTCCTATCGGGGATGATGACTTACGGCAGCTTTTCGGCTTCGAGTGAAATTATTGCCTTTCGGAGTTGTGGTATTAGTGTTTATCGCTTAATTTTGCCTGCGGTAATTTTGAGCTTTATTGTCACGGGAATTACCTTCTTTTTTAACGAATTAGTCGTACCGACAGCCAGCCAACGAGCGACAACGACACTGACTAGAGCCTTAAAACAAGAGAAGCCAGCATTTAAAAAAGAAAATATTATCGTTCCTGAATATAAAGAGATCGTTCGTGATGGTAATAAAGAACAAGTATTGGTTCGGTTATTTTATGCCGAGAAATTCGATGGAAAAACGATGACTGGCTTAACGATCGTCGATCGATCGCAACAAGATGGCAAACTCAACCAAATTCTTAATGCTGAGTCGGCTGTTTTAGATAGCGAGAAAAATACTTGGGATTTTACTAATGGCACTATCTATTTAGTTTCGCCCGATGCTTCCTATCGCAACATCATCACATTCCAACATCAACAACTCCAATTACCTAAATCGCCATTTGAATTAGCAGCACCAGACAAAAACCCTGACGATATGAGTGCATCTGAATCGATGGACTATTTAGAGCAAATCAGACTCAGCGGCGATAATAAAAAAATTCTCTCGGTGGCTGTCAAAATTCAAAACAAATTAGCATTACCATTCGTCTGTATCGTTTTTAGTCTAATCGGTTCGGCGATGGGAATTCGCCCGCAGCGGGCGGGAAAAGCGACTAGTTTTGGCGTTAGCGTACTGATGATTTTTGGCTATTATATGATTATGTTCATTTGTGGCGCGTTGGGACAAGCCGAGATTATCTCACCATTTTTAGCTGGTTGGTTGCCCAATTTTATCGGACTCGCGATCGGCGGCTGGTTGGTCGCTCAAGCTGCAAAATAGACTATTTGGGCTTCCCATGCGTTATATCATTTTCTACAAGCCCTACGGCGTTCTCAGCCAGTTTACCGACGATAACGGCAGACAGACACTTAAAGATTTTATCCCCGTCCCCGATGTATATCCAGTCGGCAGATTAGATTGGGATAGCGAAGGTTTGGTAATGCTAACGGATGATGGGAGATTGCAACATCGCCTCAGCGATCCTCAGTACGGACATCCGCGCACCTATTGGGTACAGGTGGAAAAGATTCCCGACACTGAAGCCTTAGAGCGGCTAGCAACTGGTGTAGAAGTCCAAGATTATCGCACTAAACCCGCACGAGTGCAGTTATTAGCAACCGAGCCAACTTTACCACCGCGCGATCCACCAATTCGCGATCGCCAAAATATTCCGACTGCTTGGTTAGAATTAACCCTTACTGAAGGCAAAAATCGCCAAGTCCGCCGCATGACAGCCGCCGTAGGTTTTCCCACATTAAGATTGGTTCGGGTCGCGATCGGGTTACTATCACTTGAAGGTTTATCATTAGGATCTTGGCGAGATCTCACTAGTGCTGAGGTTAAAACCTTGAAAAGAAAATAGCAATCTAGAGCGGAGATGGGATGTCGGATTTCGGAGATAAGAGATAGGAGTTGGGATATAAATTAAACGATCGATTTGCTGTCGAGTTGATATTATAGATGCGAGTTAGTTGATATGCAGACACTAAAATTATCTAGTAAATTTTCAATTCATAAGCGATCGATCTTCCTCGTATTATCGATTGTTATTTCCGGCTCGATTCAGTCATGTGAAGCACCAAATAAACGCGGTGCTGCTACACCCGATCGAGTTGTCGAACAATACTTGCAATCCTTAGAAACTAAAGATGAGAACCTGATGTCTCAATTAGTATCTGAAGATGCTATTTTAACTAAAGAAATTAAAACTAAAATTATTAAGTTTGGTGGGTATAAAATTCAGAATCGAAAAATAAATTATGATAAGTCTACACCAATGTTATGGAATGCCAAGCTCAAAGGGATGTATGTAGATCGGCAGGGCAAAAATAAAAACTTTGAAGATTCGATCGTCCTTCAGTATCAAAGTAAGGGAGAATTAAAACTCTATGCAGGACGTTGGTATTTAGTATTAGATGGTAAAATCTAGATCGGCGATCTCAGGGGTAATTCATGAATTACCCCTACTGATAACCTACTGCGGTTTCTAAAAATCTATTCATCGTTGGCGAATCATCATTAATTCTCCAGACGATCGCAATTGTCGCTAATTTTTCGATACTTAAATCGCTCGATTGAATTGGTTTGTAAACAACCCCTTGCCGTTGAGCTGACTGGATCGATTCTGGTAAAATTGAAATCCCCATATTTGCCGATACCAAACTCACGATCGTTTGCATTTGAATGCATTCTTGAACTACATTAGGGCTGAAGCCAACCGCTTGACAAATAGCAATAATCGGATCGTATAATCCCGGTGCGAGTTGGCGGGGAAATAGAATAAACGGCTCGGCAGCTAACGAACTAACTTCGATCGCATCTAACATCGCTGATGGGTGGTTAATCGGTAACACCACCACTAAAGATTCCTGAAAAATTACCTGACTGACAAGATCTCGCTCGACAATTGGCGGACGGATTAAGCCCAGATCGATTCTACCTTCTCGCAGCCAGACTAATTGGCGATCGGTAGTCAATTCATGTAACTCAATTCGCACATTTGGATAGCGATCGTGAAACTTCTGGAGCATTACTGGTAAAATATTATAAGTTGCCGAACCGACAAACCCAATCGAGATTTGACCGAGTTCGCCGCGACTAGTTTTTCGCCCAATATCGATCGCCCGATCTAGTTGTTGAAAGATTCGTTCTACTTCAGTTAAAAACTCCTTGCCCGCAGGCGTAAGTGAAACAGATCTTTTAGTACGGTTAAATAATTCAAAGCCTAATTCTGCTTCTAAATCTTGAATTTGTTTGCTTAATGGTGGTTGAGCGATATGTAACTTCTCGGCCGCTCGTCCAAAATGTAATTCGGTAGCGACAGTACTAAAATATCGTAAGTGACGAAGTTCCATAACAAAGTTGAATCGATCTCCAATCGTGCTAGATAATACTGCGATAACTTAGCGAATAATACTAATAGCTTATCCTCATTACAACTTAATGGTATCCTCAGGAACATCACCTAGATCTACCCATTCAGATTATCCATCAGCCGATCGCATTAAGTGGTTTCGCAAACAGCTTTCTGCGTGGGGAGTTGTCAATCGACGCGATTATCCGTGGCGAAAAACCACCAATTCTTACCATCTTCTCGTCGCCGAATCTTTGCTCCAAAAAACCGACGCAGATACAGTCGCACCCATTTACGAACTATTTCTAGAACATTATCCCACCATCCAAGATTTAGCTACCGCCGATCTCGATGATGTTGCCAAAATTCTCCAACCACTAGGCTTATTTTTCCGCGCCGAACGGCTGCAACAATGCGCCCAGATCGTCATCAGAGAATATGATGGTAAAGTACCTCAAGACCAAAAACAACTGCTTAAATTGCCAGGAATCGGCGACTATACCGCTCGCGCTATCGGCTCTCAATCATTCAATCAGCCATTAGCCGTACTAGATGCTAACGTCGCGCGGATTCTCGAACGTTTCTTTGGATTACAAGGGGAGAGAGTTAAATCTCGGTGCAAAATTCTCTGGGGCGCAGCAGATTTAATCGCACCGAAAACTAAAGTCGGAACCTGGAATCTCGCTTTATTAGACTTTGGCGCATTAGCTTGTAAGGCGCAAAATCCAGATTGCGATCGCTGTCCGCTATCATTAAAGTGTCAGTGGCATCTCGATCGTTAATTCGCGATCGTGGCTTCAGGTTGTCGAGCTGTAAGAAATAATCGAAAATACTGCGCCTTGTGGATCTTGAATCAACGCAAATCGCCCGGTATCGGGAATATCGGTTGGTGGATACTTAACGATGCCACCCAAATCTTCTACCAACTTAATCGTCGTATCTACATCATCGACGGTAACATACACGCCCCAACTTGGCGGCATTGCAGGCAGCTCAGGAGTCATACCCATCAAACCACCGACACCTCGATCTTCGATGTTCAAAACACTATACATCATCCCAGCTACTGGTCGATCGATAATCTCCCAACCAAATAATCGCGAGTAAAATTCTTTAGCGGCTGTCGTGTCGGTGGTAATCAGCTCGCACCAACTGAAAGCACCATGCTGTTGCATTGGATTAGTCATCATATTTTAACTGCTCGTGGCAGTGACGCTACGTACATAAGTACTTTTGCAGTTTCTTTGTACTGTCGTCAAGACTGAGGGTATACAAATTTACTAACCAGGAATGCGATCGATCTCTGTATGCGCTTAAAATTGAGATTGGTACTAACGTTCGCGTTATATAAAGTTTTGTACAGATCGATCCAATCCAGCAATCTGCGAATTAGTTAAGCCTTGAAAAACCAATCATAGCCAGCTTTAAATTGTTGTTTACCGCCAGTTTCTAAAATACTGCCATGAGCCACGATGACTCGATCGAAGTCCCATAATAATACTCGATCGACAGCATTTTTTACCGATTGTTTATCTTGTGTTGCTATTTTTTCAAGTGGTGACGGTCTTAATAATTTATATCCACCCGTCAATTTTGCAACTAATTGAGTGAGGGGAACGAAACTCTCATCGAAATGAAAAGCAGTATCGGTTAAAATCAATGTGCTACTAGCTCGGTGACAAAATACATATTCATTCAAAGGGGTGTAACCATTGGGCAAAAGTGTTTGAAACCCATCGAATAATAAATAATCTATTTCATCGAACAGGCTATTTTGTCGATCTGTAATTGGTATGTCGATCGCTAAATCTGGTCTTTTCTCAGTTAAACTCGATGTCGCCCATAGTTGGGCATCGGGATAGATAGATCGAAAGTCTTGGACGAATAAATGATGATAGAGATTGGGAGCAACAATATATTTTACAGCACCTAATAAACCGATCTGTTCGGCTGTTTCTCGATCGACCTTAATCGGCGAAATTGCAACTAAATCGCCAGTCTTCAATCGCACGATCGTCATTCTCGTTCCGACTTCTAACCCAAAGAATCTAAACGGTCGTTCGACAACCCATAAATCGCAATCTATTTGTTTGAGCATGACTGGCTAGATCTTCGATCGAATGAATAATATTGAAGCAATGCAATTCATAAATTGTGCTTACTTTAATTAAAGCATAATCTAATTAGAATTTAGCACCTGCTTTTTTCAGCACTATCATTATTTTGTTCCATTTTCCTTCCTTAGCAATGCTCAAAGGTGTAGCACCCATTTTGTTCTGAACATTTACCTTCGCACCATTTTTAATTAACAGCCGTACTACCCGTACGTAATCATCTTCATAATGCGCGGCTACCCCCGAAGATGCATACATTAAAGCGGTGCTACCCTTACTTGCCCGCGCATTGACATTTGCACCTTTTTTAATTAACAGTTCTGTTATTTCTATAGTACCGCGATAAGTAATGCGAACTGAAGTCATGAGTGGTGTTACGCCCTCGTCGCTGGGTAGATTAACATTTGCCCTGCGAGAGATCATCATGGTTACAGAATCGATCGCACCTGCATTAACCGCCGCATAAAAATATCGATCGGGACTACCACCTCGGTCGAGAAATTGCTTTAATTTATCGACTCGATTTAAGACAATATCTTCAAAGATCGGATCTTCTGGTTTTTTACTTTGTGCGTCAGCAGGTTGGTTTAAGGCTAAATCATTAGAGATTGCTAAATTAGTATTAATCTTAATTGCTGCTAGCATCGGATAATTTATGAATGCCAAATTAGCAGCCATAAATAGGCAAACTTGAGAAACTGTAGACTTTAACATAACTGGGAAAATGACGGGGTTAGATAGGCTTTGTCAGCGAGTGATACTTTTAAAGTATTAATAATGATCCTAATATATATTGGACAAGCACAAACTCCTTGTCTATAGTAGTGATACAACCCCACAGCAACCATTACCGCAGCCTTAGCGCAATATTATGGTAAATCTATGGTCTACTACCGAACACGCGCTCGGCTATCTAGCCAAAGCCGATAGTATTCCCCATCGTACCGAGGGTGAAGCTGTCTTGTTGGACTATATCCCAAAAACAGCCCAACGTATCCTCGATTTGGGTACTGGCGACGGGAGACTGATGGCATTACTCAAAATAGATCGACCTTCAGCGACGGGAATTGCGTTAGACTTTTCACCATTAATGCTGGAAAAAGCTAGAGACAGATTTAATGATGATGATTCTATTGAAATTATCACTCATAATTTAGACGATCGATTACCAGATTTGGGTAAGTTTGATGCGATCGTTTCAAGTTTTGCCATTCATCATGTCACACACGATCGCAAACGCTCTTTATATGCGGAAATATTTAATTTATTAATGCCTGGTGGTGTATTTGCCAATCTCGAACACGTCGCATCGCCTAATGATAAGATTCACATTCAGTTTCTTAGCAAGATCGGATATACAGCAGAGAATGAAGATCCATCTAATAAGCTACTAGATGTCGAAACCCAACTAGGATATCTGAGGGAGATTGGATTTGCAGATGTAGATTGTTATTGGAAATGGTTAGAGTTGGCTCTATTAATTGGGATTAAACCGGATTAATTGACGATCGATAATTAGTTTATTATCTAGAGCTTCAGCGGTTGAAACCGCTGCTTATGATACAAAGTCCGCCTACGCGGACTAAACTAATATGTCAGTCCGCATAGCGAAAAGTGCGTTCTTGGGGTTTCCCCAAGTAAAGCACCTTTTCAAGAGAGGCGGACTTTGCAACGCTAGCCCCGAATTTATTCGGAGGCATTTTCTAAATATATGCCGATTGAACCACCACAACTCACATATCTCAATGGTTTCTTTTTATTTGCGACTGCTTTTATCGCGGGTGGATTGAATGCTGTGGCTGGTGGCGGTAGTTTCATTAGCTTTCCGACACTCATCTTTACTGGCGTACCGCCGATCGCGGCTAATGCTACTAATAATACTGCCCTATGGGTGGCTAGTTTGGCAAGTGCGAGTGCATACCGTCGCGATTTAGATGTCGATAGACGAACTATCTTAATTTTGAGTATCGTTAGTCTAGTGGGTGGATTGCTCGGCTCGATCTTGTTACTCTACACATCCGCCGATGTTTTTAAAAAGTTAATTCCCTATTTATTATTACTTGCAACTGTTGTATTTATCTTCGGCGAATCTTTCAAGCAATGGTTACAATCTTTAAATCGAGCGGACACACCCAAGTCACTACCGCTAGTTTATTTAGTTATCATTCAACTAATAGTTGCAATCTATGGTGGTTTCTTCGGCGCAGGTATTGGGATTTTGATGTTGGCGAGTCTCACCTTTTTCAACATTAGAAATATTCATGCCATGAATGCCCTAAAGACATGGCTTGCAACCTGTATCAATGGCATTGCAACTATCCCTTTTTTATTTGCAGGCATTATTGCTTGGCATCAAACAATTATAATGGCGATCGGTGGTGCTTTGGGTGGTTATTTTATTGCCAACTTTGCCCGTCAGATTCCACCAATAATTATTCGACGGTTTGTATCGATCGTTGCTATAAGTATGACTGCTTACTTTTTTATCCACGGATAATTCAAATGTTATCAGGAAATAAAACTTATGACAAAATCTCGTTCTCGCGTTCATCAGTTATTTACGGAAGCTTATGCAAAAGGAGATTATACAGGCTGGTTTGAAAAACTCTATGCAGAAGCGCAAGGAGATCTTGATGCAATTCCGTGGGCAGATCGCGGCGTAAATCATTGGTTGGTAGATTGGGTTGAAAAATCCCAACTTGATTTGCAAGATCGGCGCGTATTAGTTGTCGGGTGTGGCTTAGGCGATGATGCCGAATATCTAGCTCAACTCGGTGCTAAAGTAACTGCATTCGATCTATCTCAAACTGCGATCGATTGGTGTCATCAAAGATTTCCACACTCGCAGGTAAATTATCAAGCTGTCAATTTATTTACCGCCCCAGCCGATTGGAAATTAAATTTCGATCTCGTAATTGAGATTTATACGATTCAAGCTTTACCCGCAAATATTCGCCCCAATGAGATCGATGCGATCGGTAATTTTGTCGCCCCTAATGGCGAATTATTGGTCATCTGTCGCGGTCGCAATTCTGAAGATCCTTGCGAGAATTTACCTTTCCCCCTGACTCAAGATGAATTAAATAGATTTACAACCACCGGATTGACTCAAGTATCTTTTGAAGATTTTATCGATCCTGTAGAATCTGGTTCACCAAGACGATTTCGGATTGTCTATCAACGTTAGTTAAAAGCAAATTAAATGGATGTATTACCAAATGATTGGTTCGATATTCAGCCAGATACGATTTATCAATCGACTGCTGGTTTGCTAGTTTCATTTGCTGACGAGCAAATCAAGCTAGGAGCGAGATACGATCGAAAGGGGAAGCATTTAAAAGCTATCGAAAAAGGAGAAGTTTCACCGCGAGGCAGTATCGGTCTAGTTCCTTCACAAGAAGACGGTTACGATCTAAAAACCAAAGTTTTAGGTAAAGGTGGTAATCGCAGGTTCCACGCCCGATTTATTGATGGTATTTTATACTTTCCTGGCTTAGATACAGAACATTAATAGCAGTAACGATTATGAGTAAAATCGAACTAAGAACTAATCCAGTTTGGCAAGATTTAACAAATATTTTAGAAACAATCGATAGTGAAGCACTAATTAAAGAACATCTGGAGCTATGTGAATATAAAGTCTGTGGTTACTGGGACGAGCGAGATATCTATCATGAAGAAATTAATTTGCCTCGCACTTTGCAAGCAGCTTTAGCTAGTGGTTACGTGGGTTTAGCAAATGTCGATCGCTTTTTACAGCTCAAGTATTACCTCAAGATAGCCGATCTTTCCGAGCGATCGCGAAAGATTGGTGAGGTGGTTTTGATATACGATGAGAATCTAGATTTTATCGATGAAAATTGGGCGATAGATATCGACTTCTTGAGTTAATAGCATCTATAGACAATAGGAGTAACTTATCACATTCAAATCAGAAAGATTATGACACAAGTTACTAAGACTGGCTGCCCGATATGTAAGCATTACCAATTCGATGGTACTTGCACTGCTTATCCAGAAGGTATTCTATTTGGTTTCCTTGCTGGTTTGGATGCTCACACGAAGCCAACTAAAAATCAGAACAATGGTATTGTTTTTGAATGGATCTCTCCACAAGCTCAAAAAGCAAGATCTGATGAAGCTAGAGCAAAACGAAGAGAGAAAGATCGGAGTACTGACTATGAGTAAATAAATTGTAGTGTATCCGAAACTCACTATCGAAGGTTCCAACATTTTCAGCCAATCTCATTCAATATTATTTGACACCCACTATTCACTAAACCATGAGCAAAAATACATTATTCGATAAAGTCTGGGACGCACATACCGTCGCTACATTACCTTCGGGACAAACCCAACTATTCATCGGCTTGCACCTGATCCACGAAGTCACCAGTCCCCAAGCCTTTGCCATGATGCGCGATCGAGGATTGAAAGTCCCCTATCCAGAACGTACCGTCGCTACCGTCGATCATATCGTACCTACCGAAGACCAATCGCGCCCTCTTGCCGATAGCCTCGCCGAAGAGATGATGCAACATCTCGAAAATAACACCAAAGAGCATGGGATTAGATTCTACAACGTCGGTTCTGGTAGCCAAGGCATCGTCCATGTAATTGCGCCTGAGCAGGGGCTAACACAGCCAGGAATGACGATCGCCTGTGGAGATAGTCACACCTCTACCCACGGTGCATTTGGCGCGATCGCGTTCGGAATTGGCACATCTCAGGTGCGTGACGTTTTAGCCTCCCAAACGCTGGCTTTAGGTAAACTAAAAGTCCGTAAAATCGAAGTTAACGGTACCCTCCAATTGGGCGTATATGCCAAAGATGTAATTCTGCATATTATCCGCAAACTTGGTGTCAAAGGCGGTGTCGGCTATGCCTACGAGTTCGCTGGCACTACCTTTGAAAATATGGATATGGAAGCCCGAATGACCGTCTGTAACATGGCGATCGAAGGTGGCGCGCGGTGTGGCTATATTAACCCCGATCGAGTCACCTATGATTATCTTAAAGGGCTAGATTTTGCCCCTAAAGGAGCCGATTGGGAAAAAGCGATCGCTTGGTGGGAAAGCCTCCGCAGCGATAAAGATGCCGAATACGATGATGTCGTCGTCTTCGATGCCGCCGAAATCGCCCCGACAGTCACCTGGGGCATTACCCCCGCTCAAGGCATCGGCGTAGATGAACCCATCCCGACTGTAGCTCAAATGCCCGCAGACGAACGCGCGATCGCCGAAGAAGCCTATCAGTACATGGATCTCGCACCAGGGGCACCAATTA
The DNA here is from genome assembly GCF_031422475.1 of Chamaesiphon sp. VAR_48_metabat_403. Taxonomy (NCBI): domain Bacteria; kingdom Bacillati; phylum Cyanobacteriota; class Cyanophyceae; order Gomontiellales; family Chamaesiphonaceae; genus Chamaesiphon; species Chamaesiphon sp. VAR_48_metabat_403. The sequence goes on along the minus strand of NZ_JANPLS010000052.1, from coordinate 2,188 downwards.
TCGGCACCAAAGTCGATGTCTGCTTCGTCGGAAGCTGCACCAACGGACGCATCACCGACTTGCGCGAAGCCGCCAAATTCGCCGCAGGGAAACAGGTAGCCACTGGAGTTAAAGCCTTCATCGTTCCTGGTTCCGAGCGGGTGAAAAAACAAGCCGAAGCCGAAGGGTTAGACGTAGTTTTTAAAAACGCAGGATTTGAATGGCGCGAGGCTGGGTGCTCGATGTGTTTGGCGATGAATCCCGACAAGTTAGTCGGACGACAACTCAGTGCATCATCTTCCAATCGTAACTTCAAAGGTCGTCAAGGTTCGTCGTCGGGACGGACATTATTAATGTCGCCAGTAATGGTAATCGCGGCGGCGGTGACGGGTAAAGTTACCGATGTGCGGGAATTGATGTATTAAAATAGTATTTCGCAGGTTGTAAATAATCAGCGGTTGAAACCGCCGCTCATGATGCAAAGTCCGCCTACGCGGACTAAGATATCGAACCCGCGTAGGCGGGTTTTGAAACACTAGCGACGATTTCAATCGTGCGGAATACGAGCCAAAATAGTTTTTCTCGATCGATCTAATCCATCAAATTTCAAAATATCGAGTGGAATCAATATGGCGTATAGTAATTTCACACTGAGTAAAGTTAAATCCGACTTTGCAATTACCACAGATGAAACGCAAGATTTGTTTGCGGAAATTACCCCAATTCAACCCAGCGATTTGCTATCACTCGTACTCAAAGATCAAATTCCGTTAGCTACTGCGATTAATACCGAGAAAGCACGATCGGAACTAGTCATTATGCCAATTCTCATGGAAGTTCGACGATTGCTTAAAAACCAAATTTCGATCTTCTCTGGCAGCAGCTTTGAAGTCGATCCGAGTCAAGGTTTAGATGGTCGTTGTGATTTTATTTTAAGTCGATCGCCAGAACAGTATTATATTGCTAGCCCTGTGCTGACGATCGTCGAAGCAAAAAATGAAAGCATTCCTAGTGGATTAGGACAATGTATCGCTACGATGATTGCCGCCCGTTTATTCAATCAAAAAGAAGGCAATCCAACCGAGATTCTATATGGTGCAGTTACCACTGGAACGGATTGGAAGTTTTTAAAGCTACAAGGACAAATTGCTTTTATCGATTCCAATGATTACTATATCAAAGAAATCGACAAAATCTTAGCAATTCTATCTAGCAATGCAATTTAGATAACGAATAGCGATCGAGATCGATCGCAAAGATGAATCGGAAAACTGGCAGATCGTTAATTAGGAAACAGGGGACTCTATCGAATTTGAAAGTGTTAATTTTACTTGCTCGATTGGATATATGAAGACATTGTGTTTGGTGTGATAGCGATCGACTTCAATCTCTATAAATTTTAAATATAACAACTTAATTGTAAATTCTAGAATACCATTTTCTAAAAAATATGTATGCTCAAGAATTAATTCAACGTTATGAGGCTGGCGAGAGAGATTTCAAAGGTGTTGTCCTAGATGATGAAGATCTAAGTGGGCAAGATTTAAATGGTATTGATTTTGAGGGTGCTAGTTTAGCTCATGTTAATTTCGACCAAACCTGTTTGGCAGAGGCAAATCTGTGTAATGCAAATTTAAAAGGGGTAAGATTATTTGAATCTGGATGGAATGATGCAAATCTAAGAGGAGCCGATCTGGAAAATGCCAATATATCATTTTCTTCGTTTGAAAATTCTAATCTTCGAGAAGCAAACTTGAAAGGAATTAAATTGCATCAAGTTCGCTTAATCAGAACTAATTTGCAGGGAGCTAATTTTAGTGAAGCTAAACTAGAACGTTGTGATTTTGGTGGATGTCTCTATGACTCAGAAACTATTTTTGATGATTGTATATATGAATCAGGTTATGAATCACTGGTTGCAGAAGAAATTTATGGAAAGTTAGCAACAATAGCGATATCGATCGAGGCAGGAGCTAACTTACAGAAAAGCAACCTCAGAAATACAGATCTAAGTGATATCGATCTCAGTGGAGTAAATCTAAGTGATGCTAATCTTCAATATGCAGATCTAAGTGATGTCGATTTAAGTGAAGCAAATTTAAGCAATGCTAATCTTCAATATGCAGATCTAAGCCGAGCTATTCTCTATCAAGCAAACCTCGAAAACGCAGATCTAGATTATGCGGATCTAACTGATGCAGATCTCGAA
>NZ_JANPLS010000051.1:0-21820 GCF_031422475.1 Chamaesiphon sp. VAR_48_metabat_403 | reverse complement strand
CTTCGCGGCGCGGCGGATTATACGAACCATGAATGCGGCGGATGCCGTGTAAAAAAAGCAACAAACGGCTGCAGCCTGCAACCCCGGGTCGTATTGAATATGTGACCACGGTGCATTTCAGCGGCCGTTTCTTGCCTATTCCCGTTCTGCCGCAATTCTGCAATGAACCCATGATTACGAGTGGCCCGCGAGTTGCTGTTTGCCTGCGAAACACGATGTTCCGGGCTTAAATGGAACAAATTGGAATAGAGGCGTTTTGTTCTGGGATAAAGGCGGCTGATGGTGATCGAAAGAATGTCCCAACGTCAGGTACGCGAGCGCAGGAGTTATGCGTTCGTAACCAAGCTCATCCCCGGTCTTCAGGCCTTAACCGATAGCGCTGCCCTCCTTGGCGCGGGTTATGTCTCCCTGTATTTTCTCGTGACCTATTCCTACAAGACGATCGACTTTTATCATTTCGCCGTTATTTTCAATTGGCTGGCAACCATGATGGTGGCTCATTTCGCCGGTTTGTATCAGTTTGACGCAATCCTCAAGCCGCGAAACATTCAAGATCGGGTGATCATCGCCATCATCACCGCCTTCCTGCTCATGTTCGCCGCGGCGTTCACGCTCAATATCTCGGAAATCTATTCCCGTGTATGAAAAGAAGTTTACAGTTGAAAATATGCAGCATGCAGACGCAGCTTTCTTTTGTGGCACGGCCGCCGAAATAATTGGCTGGCAATCGTTTGAGTTTGCACCTCAATATTCAGATCGCTAATCGGTTCGGAACTGGAACGAGCGGGATTGACGATCGTCATATTGTTGCTATGTGGGGAATGGGGTTGCCGTGAGTCGAAACCTTATTTTGTCACTTTAGCAAAGGTTGGATTCCAGAAAAAGTAAGATCCACGACACAACTAGCGATGGATGTGGGGAGTGTGGGGAGACTGGGGGACTGGGAGACTGGGGGACGGGGGGAGTAATTGGTATTCCCTATTCCCTATTCCCTAAAGCCTAGATCAATACATTTCATATTTCATCAATTGACAAGCGAGAGTGCCATTATAGACAGTCGTGCGTTGAGCCGATCGCAACCCGATCGATTTTGCTAACTCTTTATTCCCACTAAGTACGAACGCCGTCCAACCTTTAAAGCGATTTTTGAGCACGTCGCCTAAGAGCTTATAAAAAGCCCCCAAATTTTCATCGCGTCCCAAACGTTCGCCGTAAGGTGGATTGCACAGTAAAATGCCCGTATCGGCGGGAGCTTCCACATCGGCTAATTCTTTCTGTGCGAACTGAATATAACGTTCTACCCCAGAACTGCGGGCATTAGATCTCGCCTGTTCGATAATGTCAAAATTGCGATCGCTCCCCATAATCGTCGCCTGTAAATCTTGTTTTTCGCCAGCTTCGGCCGACTTAATCAATCGATCGAATAAGTCCGGATCGAAGTCTAGCCAGCTCTCGAAGCCAAACCGATCGCGAAAAATACCTGGGGCGATATTGAGTGCTTGCATCGCGGCTTCTAGGGGCAATGTTCCCGATCCGCACAGCGGATCGATAAAGGCTAAATCTGGTGTCCAGCCAGACATTTTCATGAGTGCGGCGGCGAGAGATTCTTTCAGCGGTGCATCGCCGACGGCAAATTTATAGCCGCGTCTGTGGAGGCTGCTACCGGAGCTATCCAAATTGACAACACAAATATCTTTATCGATATGCACGTTAATCCGGACGTGGGGATCGTTAATATCGACATTCGATCGTTCGCCAAATTTTTCAGTTTGTTGTTTGGTAATGGCTCTTTTAACTTGAATCGCGGTAAAATGACTATGGTTGAGCTGTTCGTTTTTGCCTGTCACAGTCACTGCCATCGTCAAATCTGGAGTCAAATATTCTCCCCACTCAATTTGCTGGATGCCCTCATACAATTCGGCATCGTCAGCACTAGGAAACTCGCCGAGTTTGACTAACACTCGAAATGGCAACCGCGCCCACAAATTGACGCGATAAAGCAATTCACGATCGCCCTGAAAAGATACACCACAAAAGCCCTGCGCCACATTTTGCGCCCCTAATTCTGTTAGTTCCCGCGCGGCTAACTCTTCTAAACCTCTGGCGACGGTAGCAAAGTATTCACTCAAAATAATTCCTCAGTTCGGATGCAGCTTGTCACCAAGCCATCTCCTATTATTCCGCATATCTCGACACGTCGCGCCTTGTCGATCGGCAAATTTCGGGAATCACCATTATTACAATGGTAGCTAGTTAATAGGCTTTAGGTTTTAGGTTTTAGGCTTTGGAACGTTCCGCTCATCCCACACTTCCCACACTCCCCGCTCCCATCTCCCATCTCCCACCTGAATCCTACAATGAACAAACATCAACCGATGATGCGCTGGCGAAGATTCGCGCTCGGTGCAATTAAATTTATCCTGATTGCGATCGCGCTGTTATTTACCACTAGCGTTTACGCCCAAGGCGTTGAGCCGCGCTGGTTTACGATTAAAACGATCGATGTTAAAATGGCGGGGCTAGATCCGATCTTTGATGGATATAAAATAGTTCAACTGACAGATATTCACGCTCGATCGGCAATGATGGATCGTGCACAATTGGAAAAAGTAGCCAGACTTGCCAATCAACAAAATCCAGATCTGATTGCCTTAACTGGCGATTATATTACCAAAGGTGCGAGTAAATCTGAAGAGATGCTCGGTAATGCGTTTAGTCAGATGAAAGCCAAGGATGGTATCGTGGCAATAATGGGCAATCACGATCGCGGCGAAGATAGCACGCCGCTCGAACGAGCATTTGCCAAGGGTAAGATTAAACTGTTAAATAACGATGTCTATTCGATCGATCGTCAGGGCAAGCTATTAAATATTGCAGGTGTCGATGATGTCTGGATGAAGCGGGTAGATCTGCCGAAAACGATCGCCCGATTGCCCGATACTGGAGCTAATGTTTTACTAGCTCACGAACCAGACTTCGGCGATTTTGCGGCTAATACTTTTCGGTTTGAACTCCAATTATCTGGGCATTCTCACGGCGGACAAATCGCCATCCCATTCGCGCCCAGAGTCACGCCGCCGTGGGGCAAAAAGTATATCAATGGACTCTATCAGATTGGCGTGATGCAATTATATGTCAGCCCTGGTGTCGGTACTACAGGGCCGCCAAAAGCGCGTTTTAATTGCCGCCCCGAAATATCTGTTATTGTCTTACATCCAGCTTGAGATCTAGTTAGAGGCGAAATTGGTGGGAATCCCCCTGTCTTCTAAGCGGCGATATCGGTAGCTGAGGGCACATTGTCATTCAGACGCTGCCTGCCGCGTTGAATGGCTTGTAAGATGTCACTGAGCTGATATTCCATATTGTGTAAAACTCGATCGGCATATTCATCAGCACCATCTTGGATCTGCTGACACTCGATCTGAACTTGCTCGCGCATTCTCTCGATATCTTGAAAGTTCCGCTCGCTCACCCGTTGGACTTCGATCGCGGTTTGCTGTCTGAGCTGTTCGCATTCGGAGAGGGTTTCCTGCCGAATTTGGGTGGCTTCGCGCTCGGCTCGATCGATAATTCCTAATTCATTTGCAACTTGATAAGCTCGTTGATTCGCCTCGGCGAGAATTTGTTGAACTTGTTGCTGTGCTTCTTTAATTAGTCGCTCTTTGTGGCGAACTATTTCTTGTGCAGCAGCAATTACTTCCGGTAAATGCATCCGGATCGTATCGACTTGCTCTAACAATTCCTCTTCTACCACAACCGTTTTTCCCGTCAATGGTACGCGCGGACTGTTTAAAATCCGCTCTTCCAATCGATCGAGTGCTGCAAAAACAGCAGAAGATTCCAGGTTTTTCGGTCTAATTTCGGTGTCGATCGGATGATAATCGACACTTTTACGTGGGATATCTTGTGCTATCGATCGGTAGTGTGTTTGTTGTAACATTGGTAGATTTCCGAGGCAACATGAGGTGAAACAAGGTGATCGATCGAACCGTTAAATCTAGCGATTTCTTTGACAATGCTACTGCTCAAGAAACCATGCTCTGTGGAAGTTGCTAGAAATACTGTCTCAATTTCTGTAGATAAAGTCTTATTCGTGTGAGCCATTTGCAGTTCTTTCTCAAAGTCAGACATGACTCTCAGTCCTCGGAGCAATACTTTTGCGCCGATCGTCTTTGCATAAGTCACGGTCAATCCATCGAAACTATCGACTGCTACTTGAGGTAGGTGTTTAGTTGCAGTTCTAATCTGGCACAGCCGTTCTTCAACCGTAAACAGTGGCGTTTTACCAGGGTTTTGCAGTACTGCTACTACTACCCGATCGAATAACTTACTCCCACGCTCGATAATATCTAGATGACCTAGCGTAATCGGGTCGAAACTACCGGGGTAAATGGCTATCACCAATCTCTATTTACTTTATATTTATTATTTTTTACATGCTGACGATAATAATCTACGATCGTCCTCTCATTAAACCATGTATTCTTCACAATTTCTTAATTATTTAAATTTGCTAGTTATAAGCTTCAAGAAACTTAATGGACTAGTCAAACATAGCTCAATTTACTACGTAAGTTAAGCAATTTAAGTATAAATTAATCTTCTAGCAGGCTCGGCATCTGACGGCGATCCTGAGGGATGAATGCGCGATCTTTTGGTAACATTGCCACCGCTTCAGTTAATAAAAATTCACCGCGATCGATTGCCGCTTTTAACTCGATCGAAACTTGACGCGATCGATAAATACTCGCTAGTGGAGCTACTCTGACAGTTTTCCCTTCAATTTTAATTTTGCCAGATTTAAGTTGTTCGTAACTCACCAAACCAAACGTCGGACGCACCCGACGCGGAATTGAAAAATCGACAATCGGTGCGACAATCTGCCGATCTTGGACTCCGCACTTAGCCACAATTTCTGCATTTAATACCGGAATCGGTACGCCCACGCCTAGCATCAATGAAGGGCCATAATTTTTGAAATAACACCCCCGCACCCATTTAGAATCCATCTGTTTGGCATCGCCAATTAGTGCTAAAGTCGCCCCAGGGCCGATGGGAGTGCGGTTTTCGGCACGTTTCTGGAGCGGAAAATGTTGGGTACCTTCCCACGCCACGTAGCCGATGCCACCACCCAACCAGATCCGGGTACCGATGCCGATCGCATCTAAATCGGGATCGTTAAGTAGGGGCGAAATCGCGCCAGTATTGGAGTAAACCGCATTGCCCAATCGGGGCTGTAAGGGGCCTAGATAAGTGTACAACGGGCGATCGCCACCATTGACACCCACAATAAAGTTTTGATATAAATTGCGAGGGTTATAAAGGTAAAATTGATTGATCGTATCTTTGGTAATAGTCGTATCGAAACTAGCACGAGGATAACAATCGGTAGCTTGTCCGATCGCTCGCAGGTTGACACTTTTTCCGGCAATTAAATCGGCAATGACATGCGCCCCGCCGCGCTCTTTACGATCTTCATCGCCAATTTCGCCAGCATAATCGACTAATTGAGTCGCGCCTAAATATAAATCTACCGCGCCAAAGCCAGCATAAGCCGGAACTCCATCTAAGGTACACGAGCGAATCTTAATCGGCGGATCTGTATGTCCTAAATTAAGAATTGCCCCGGATGATTCCATCGGTTCAAAACTACCAGTGGTAATTACATCTACCAGCTCGGCAATTTTATCGCACCCTAGTTCGTCAATTTTGGTTTTTACTTCATCGATCGTCCATACTACTGCTTGGCGGCGACTAATTTTGTCGTTGATTTCGGCGATTGTTTTCATGGGAGGGGGGAGCGGGGAGATGGGAGATGGGAGATGGGAGATGGGAGTAGATTTTATAAGGTACCGGAATCTAGTTGTTCTAGGTAGATAAAGTCGGGAGATTTTACACCAGCTTCGGCTCTAATTTGAACGAGTTGGGGAGATTCAAAAAATGTTTTGGCAGCTTCGATCGATGTCCAGGCGGAAAAATGTACGATCTTGTTGGGATTATGCTCGTACTTTAAGACTTGATAGCTTCGCTCTCCAGCTTGCTTACGAATTGTCGCAGCCTTATCAAATACCTGCTTCCAGGCATGATAATCTTCGACCTCATGAATGATTAATACGTATTGCATAATTTAGTGGTTATTTACTATCGATCGAATTACTAATTTCTCACCCACAAAGCCATCCCACCACTTCTGCCGCGTGCGGCAATTTCATTAGCACCAGTCCAGAAAAATGCAAAGAATGGTAATTTAGCGATCGAGATCGTTTCGAGATTTGGTTCGCCGTTTTTACCGCTCCGAATTTTACCTTGATATACGATTTTGCCAAAGATTTCGATCTGAAGTTCGGTAAAATCAAACACTAATAAATTTTTCTTGCCGGGATAGCGACACGGCCCGGTAAATTGGATGCGGACACTACCGATCGAGAGTTTATTAGTAGCGGTGCCGAGGTTTGAGGATGATGGATATTTGGTAAAAGTAATCGATGCTGCGATAAATTTTGGTAGATAATAGCCGCGCCCGATTTTTACACCTTTACTTTTATCTTTACTCGCTCCTGTGGCAAAGCACAGCCGCCATTCACCGAGCAAAGCATCGAAGGGAATTGCTAATTTCTCTTTTCTGGCAGTTACTTCTGCCGCTTGTAATGCCATCTTTAAATCGGCAATTGAGGGACGATTTGTAGGTTGCGTCGCCCGATTTAAAATAGCTGCAAGATCGGAACTAATCATATTTACAATGCGCCGATAATAAGTTAATATCGACTATAGCATTCAATTTTTGATGTTGCCGCGTTCGATCGACAAACTTATTTTTCTGATTTAACTGCGATGTTTAGCTGGAAAAATAATTCGCCAGCGGACTAATTGCCGATCGATTTGTTGTAATAACTGAAGATCGGATTTTGGTAGAGCTGAATCGGGCGCATCGAGGAAGGCAAAAGCCGCTCGAAAATCGTCTGGTGTCGCCATTATTGGTGCGTCGAAGTGACAGGGAATAATTCGCTCGAAATCCCATTGTGCCACGCGATCGACCCAGGCGATCGTCTCTGTGGGCGCGCGATTGAGAATTAACGTTCGCAAAATGGGGGCGACTAACAATTTACCGCCAGCGTGCAAGTCTTTAAATCCTTGTTGCCATGTCGATTGCCACTCAAAGGGGTATAATCCAAAATAGTTTTGGCGCGATCGATCTGGTGCAGTTAATGATTCGAGCCAAGTATTGCCCCACTGGCGAATTTCTAAGCTAGTCGGCTGGAAATACATGGCAAATAAGCAGATTCGCTGCCATCCTTGCAGCCGATGTGCGGGAGTATCGGAGATGATGTCGCTCGCTCGATCCCTAGCGTGAAATAATAAGGCTTGAGGGTCGAGTTGAACGATCGGCGGTGGGGCGATGGGAATCGAAATAATCGAGTCTGTGACTAATAGCGTCCGCGATGGACGGTGCAAAAAGGCAACTTCGGCAAATTGTCCGGGGCCGAGGTCGATCGAGGGTAGAATAGCATAATCGAACTCATTGCCAAATGGCGTGCGATCGGCATCAGTCGGTAAAATATGGGTGCGCCCGATCGGTAAACCCAGCCAACTTAATGGTAAATTAACCGGGAAGCTCCACTGATCTGGCGTTACCCACACCTGTGATTGGGGAAACGCACGCGCGAAAGGGCCGACAAATACCTTGTGTTCTAGCCCCGAAATTGTCGGTAAAATAATATATTTAACATCGCCGTGAATTGCGACTAATTCATTAACTAATTGCAAGCATTCGCCTGTCGGTGCGACGGGTGCATAGACGAGCAAACCCCCACCCGCTAATTTAACTACCGTCATCCGAATCGGTATGACGACATAAAAAATGCCCTGCAATTGCTCGAATGTCCAAATCGTATCGGGTACTATTTCAGTACGGAGCGTGCGCCGTTGACTGTAAGGATAAATTGGCAATGTCAACCAAAATCGCCACAATCTATCCGCATCACTCACTGCGGTTAAGGTTTTCACTCGTTCGTCCAGCGTCACCGTACCATCCCCAAACAATAGCTATATATTTCTGGCATATCGCCGCGATCGCTCTATCATACTAGAAGATCGTGCCCGTTCGACGATCTATTCTGCGATCGTCATGTACACGATATTAAGCCTGAATTTTGGCTGAAAAAGCTTGGCGCAGAGCTGTAAAGATTTTCCCATTCATTACCGTCGGTAGACAATAGTTATCGATCGAGCGGACTGGTAATAGTTCGGCAATACTGCCAGTCGTAAAAGCTTCAGTCGCTTGAGTCAGATCTTCAGGAAACAGATCGCGTTCGATCGTTTTAATGCCGAGTTGCGCCGCTAATTCTAGAATAACCTGACGGGTGATGCCCAGCAACATGCCGCGCTCTGGCGTAATTAAAATATCGTCGATAACACAGAAAAAATTGCTCCGCGTGGCTTCGGTAATATAACCATCGCGATTTGTGAACAGAATATCATCATAATCTGCGCCTGCCACTTGACGCGCAGCATAAAAACCAGTTAGATAATTAGTACTCTTAATTGCTGGCATGTCTCGATCGTAAGGCACGACCTTCAAGCGTTGACCCGATCGATACAGATCGAGTCCATAAGGGGCTTCAGGATGCTTGAGAAGTACTTCGTCCTCAAAAACCATCAAATGCGGCGTAAACTCTTGACAGGCGTTGTAATTGGTGCCACTAGGCTTCAGGCATTCACCCGCCGTCAGATAAAATTTAATCGCGCTGTGGGGATAGGCATTCCGAGCGATAACCTGACTGGCAATATCGGCTAATTCGGTTAAATCTGTCGGTAATGGAATACCTAACATTGCGGCTCCGCGCTCTAAGCGGTGCAGATGAGCCAGCAGATAAAATGGTTTGCCACCGTAAACCCGCGCTAGCTCGAACAACGTCACGCCGCGCGCAAACCCGAAATCGGTAGGAGATATCCGAATCGTGTCGCGTTCTACATATCGACCGTCATAATAAGCGATGGGCATCACAATCCAATCCTTCAACGCACTGTCTGAGTGTCTCGAATTATAGCCGCTTTTTCGATCGCACCGCTTTGGATTTTGGATTTTGGATTGGGAATTTTGCGGCTCCCCGTCTCCTTTGTCCCCCCGTCCCCCAGTCCCCACTAGCGTGCGATACTTGCTACTTTACCCCCAATCGTCGGCGATGCGATCGCATCTTGAGGATTAGGTAAAAACGAGCGAGCGTATAAGCTCAGATCTTGACGCTCGGCAATTGCCGCAGGTAAAGCTTCCCGTAAATGAGCTGCTACTGCGACTGTAGTGCGATCGTAGGTTTGAGTTGCCAGCTTGGGATATAAACCAATCCCAATAATCGGGATGAGGAACGAGAAGGCAATCGCTAGTTCGCGGGGTTTTGCATCCCAACAAACTTCGCTATCGGCTTCGCGTTTGCCAAAAAATACGCGGCGCAACATCGATAGTAAATAAATAGGCGTAATGAGTAAACCTACCGCCGATAAAAAGACCACGAGTGTCTTAAATCCATTACTATAAACATCGCTAGTTGTCAACCCCAAGAAAATTGTTAATTCGCTAGCAAAACCACTCATCCCTGGTAACGCCAAAGAAGCCATCGAAGCGAATGTAAATAACGCAAAAGTTGAAGGCATCGATTTAGCAATTCCACCCATCTTATCCATCGATAGAGTGTGAGTGCGATCGTAAATTACCCCAGCCAAGAAGAATAGTACTGCGGCAATGCCCCCGTGGGAAATCATTTGCAGCATCGCCCCATTAATACCCAACGACGTAAACGAAGAAATGCCAATCAGCACGAATCCCATGTGCGAAATTGAAGAATAAGCCAGTCGTCGCTTGAGATTGTCTTGAGAGAAGGCTGCTAAGGCACCATAAATAATGTTTACTACGCCCAATATCGCTAATACTGGCGCAAAATAAACATGGGCGTGAGGCAGCATTTCGGCATTCAACCGAATTAGCGCGTAACCGCCCATCTTGAGCAACACCCCAGCCAAAATCATCGAACCGGGCGCAGGAGCTTCACCGTGGGCATCTGGCAACCAAGTATGAAACGGAAAAATCGGTAATTTGACACCAAAAGCAATTAGCAACCCTGCATATGCTAATAATTCTAACCCGATCGGGTATTCTTTGATCCCCAGAGCGGTCATGTCAAAAGTAACTGTATCGCCATAAAAAGCTAACGCCAGCGCAGCAATCAGAATAAAGATCGATGCTAAAGCTGTATATAAAATAAATTTCGTAGCAGCATAAAATCGTTGCGCGCCGCCCCAAATCGAAATAATTAGATAAACCGGAACTAGCTCTAATTCCCACAGCATGAAGAACATCAATAAATCTTGAGCTAGAAATACCGCAATCTGGGCACTATACATTACCAGCATCAAACTGTAAAACAAGCGCGGCTTAATCGAAATATTCCAAGCCGCAAAAGTAGCCAATGTCGTCACAAAGCCCGTTAACACAACTAAGGGCATAGATAATCCATCTACGCCCAGCGACCAATTTAAGCCTAATTGGGGAATCCAGCTATAGCGTTCGACTAACTGTAAGCTGGGGTTATTAATATCGTATTGTGTAGTAAAAGTATAAATAATTAAGCATAATTCTAAAATTCCGGCACCCAGTGTATAGAGCCGTACTGTTTTACCATTAGCATCGGGTAATACAGGTATAGCTAGGGCAGCTATGAGCGGAAAGGCAATAATCGCAGTCAGCCAAGGAAATTCAGACATCATAGATAGACGATGAGGATCGAAGGGGATACTACATTGCTAAACAACGAACGTACCCAGTGGAATAGGTATAAATACTCATAATGTTAATCATATACCTTGTTAATGGCGATCGCAACTCGTAAATAAAATTTACAACTTGTAAAATACCGTTACTTATAGAGTACCCTCTTTCGATCGGAAATAGAGCAAGGAGATGGGAGCGGGGGGACGGGGAGTAAGGAGTAAAACTTATAAAATAAGTGGCGATCGGTGCCCGATCGCGATCATAGTGGAGAAGATCGGCGTAGAATTGGAAGTGGCTGATTAGATTGACACCCACATCATGTTTCAAATTACCTTAGCTCGCATCATTAAATCTCCGTTTTGGCAATCTCCGACGGTGAGATTGGTGGGAATTTATGGTAGCTTGAGTGCGATCGCAAGTGTAATGTTATTTCCCTTGCTGTGGTTATTGAGTACGGCACTCAAATCGGCAGATGAAAACATTTTTCAGTCGCCACCCCAACTATTACCGAGCCATCCGACGCTAGAGCATATTATTACCGTCTGGCAGAGTAACGATTTCGGTCGCTATTTATTCAATAGCAGTATCGTGGCGATTATGAGTGTCGCCATCAATTTAATTTTTTGCGCGTTGGCGGCTTACCCGTTAGCCAGACTAGAATTTAAGGGTAAAGAAACGATTTTTACGATCGTAGTTTCAACGATTATGATTCCATTTCAGATCGTGATGATTCCGCTCTATATCATCGCCGTGCAATTGGGTTTAGTTAATACTTATTTAGGTGTAATTCTGCCCAATCTGGCTTCAGCTTTTGGCATCTTTTTACTCCGTCAAGCCTTTCAATCGGTACCGAAAGAACTCGAAGAAGCCGCGCGGATGGATGGATGTTGGGAAATTGGGATTTGGTGGAGTGTCATGTTGCCAGCAATTCGTCCTTCATTAGTTACCCTGGCAATTTTTGTATTTATCGGTGCGTGGAGTGATTTTTTATGGCCGTTAATCGTCTTGCAAGACGATACTTATTACACGCTACCTTTAGGGGTAGCAAAATTAGCTGAAGGTGCATTTGGATTGAATTGGCGATTAGTAGCGGCGGGTTCGGTAATTTCGATCGCACCAGTATTAATTTTGTTTATGTTCGTGCAACGTTATATCGTGCCGACTGCGGCTGGTAGTGGCGTTAAGGGATAGTAAATGGGGACTGTATCCAAAAATCCATCCATCTGATACCGATCGATAGATTCAGCCCAATCTGGAGGCGTAACAAAAATCGGTGCGGCAGGAACATCATCATCTAAATCATCTGGCTCACCACCACCGATAATATTCCCGATGCTCTCCCCCAGAGCGAGAGAACTTAGTAGCGGTGATTCGGATCGAGGGGGTTAAATTAATTGCCCCGATTGCTGTTGAGAAATCGGGGTGATGAAGAAGATTTTAGCCTTGATACGGACGATCGATCCGATCGAGCGATACATTAAATTCAAACGGCATCCGACCGGGATTTTTGCGCGGTTCGGCAGCATAACCAATGGGTAATACTAGCGCAATGGCGAGATCTGGATCGTTTTCGGCACCGATAACAGCTTTAACTTTCGCTTCGCTCCAACCGTTCATCATACAAGTAGATAAACCCAAACTTTCAGCCGCGAGAACTGCATGGGTAGCTGCGATCGTGGCATCTTTAATTGCATACTCCCTCGCTTTATCGCCAATGGCTGCTGCAAAGTCAGGAACTGCCTTCTTGAAATAAGCAGCGGTACCTTCACTCCAAGCACCAGTCTGAATGCCTTGTTCGATAATCGGCGAAATATCTCGCTCTCCTGCCTTAATATCGGCTGCAAACACAAAGTTGACAGGTGCTTGAGCGATTTGGGGTTGATTGAAGCAAGCTACGCCTAGAGCCGCTTTTTGGTCGGGATCGGCGACGATAATAATCCGCCAATCCTGGATGTTATAACTACTAGGTGCCGCTACTGTGAGTTCGACAAGTTGACGGAGGAGTTCGGGCGCGATCGGATCTGGTTTGAAATTTTTGATCGATCGGCGTTGTAAAATCGCGGTTGGTACGTCTAATGGCATCATTTAGGCTTTAGGTTTTGGGTATTAGGCTGTAAGTTTATTTTAGTGGGTTGGGTCGATCGGCGCGAAATTTAACACCACTCAATATCAATCTGCTCGGATCTTGCACTAGAGTATGGGTACTAATTTTTTTAGCGGAACTAACTCGAAGCCAGCCGCTGTGAGAGCAGAAATTCTCGCTGACGATCGATTTCCACCGCTCCCCTCGATCCACATTCAGATACGATCGTTCCTTAGACACTACCAAAAAAGCGATCGATCCTAATTAGGATCGATCGCTTTATCGATCGACTCGAACCATAAAATCCCAAATACAACGATCGAGACTCCGCCTGGACAGCAAAAAGTCTCGATTGTTAGCTAATTAACCACTAAGTTAAATTAACCCCGAAATCATACCATGTTGCTACTCCAAAATATCGATCGATGTTTCAGTCCCGCAGGCGGGATTTAGCTTCGAGCGATTAAAAGATAAAGATACCAAACAAAGCACAAGGTTATGACCAGCAAAATACCATGACTTGTTTATAATTAACAGTATTTTATCACATTGTAGCAACTTAATTCGACCGTTTACCAGCAGCACCTTAGGCTTAAACCTCGTCTCCCCATCTCAAGAAACCTTCACCGTCTTCGGCGACTTCTGCCTAGTCATCGACCTCAAATTCACCAGTTCCAGAGTCGATCGACTGCATTACACCATCTCTTATGTTTTAAAACAAAAAATAACGCTGCGCCATTGGTAAAACAGTCGCAGGTTCGCAGGTAAGTAACTCCCCATCGGCTCTGACTTCATAAGTTTCTGGGTTGACTTCAATCTGCGGTAGCGCATCATTTAACTTCAGATCGCGCTTGCTAATTTGACGAGTTCCCGATACTGCTAACACTTGTTTTTGGAGCTGCAATCGATCGGGTAAAAATTGCTCGACAGCTACTTGAGACATAAACGTAAATGCAGTATTAGTCCTCGCCCCACCATAACTACCAAACATCGGGCGCATGTGGACGGGTTGAGGTGTGGGAATACTCGCATTAGCATCGCCCATTTGCGCCCAGGCAATCAGTCCGCCCTTAATTACCGTCTCTGGCTTGACTCCAAAAAAGGCAGGTTTCCACAAGCATAAATCGGCAATTTTACCAGTCTCGATCGAACCCACATAATTCGAGATCCCGTGGGTAATTGCCGGGTTAATTGTATACTTAGCAATATAGCGTTTCGCCCGTAAATTATCGGCAGGTTGACGATCGTTTGGCAAACCGCCCCGTTGCACCTTCATTTTGTGAGCGGTTTGCCAAGTCCGAATAATTGTCTCGCCAATTCTGCCCATTGCTTGAGAGTCAGAAGAAATCATGCTAAATGCGCCCAAATCGTGGAGAATATCTTCAGCGGCGATCGTTTCTCGACGAATTCTCGACTCAGCAAAAGCCACATCTTCAGGAATACTCGGACTCAAATGGTGACACACCATCAACATATCCAAATGTTCGTCCAAAGTATTTAAAGTATACGGGCGAGTCGGATTGGTAGAAGAAGGCAAAACATTCGCCTCACCACAAACTTTAATAATATCGGGAGCGTGTCCGCCGCCTGCGCCCTCGGTATGATAAGTGTGAATCGTCCGCCCCTTAAACGCTCCAATTGTCGCCTCCACAAACCCCGCCTCATTGAGCGTATCCGTATGAATCGCCACCTGCACGTCATACTCATCCGCTACATTCAAACAATTATCGATCGTCGCAGGCGTAGTTCCCCAATCTTCATGCAATTTTAACCCGATTGCCCCCGCTGCCACCTGCTCGACCAAACCCTGCGGCTGAGAACTATTCCCCTTCCCCAATAAGCCAATATTCATCGGAAAAGCATCCATCGCCTGTAACATCCGGTGCATATTCCACACACCCGGCGTACAGGTAGTCGCACTCGTCCCCGCTGCTGGCCCCGTTCCGCCCCCAATCATCGTCGTAATTCCCGCTGCGATCGCGACTTCTATCTGTTGAGGGCAGATAAAATGAATGTGAGTATCGATGCCCCCCGCAGTCAAAATCGACCCCTCCCCGGCGATAATTTCGGTACCTGGGCCGATAATAATATCGACATTATCCTGAATATAAGGATTCCCCGCCTTCCCAATTTGATAAATCTTGCCATCCTTAATCCCGACATCGGCTTTGACGATGCCCCACCAATCGAGAATCACCGCATTGGTAATGACTAAATCCACCGCACCATCGGCATTAGAGATCGGCGACTGTCCCATGCCATCCCGAATTACCTTCCCACCCCCAAACTTCACCTCATCCCCATAAGTCGTAAAATCGCGCTCGATTTCAATGAATAATTCGGTATCCGCAAGCCGGACGCGATCGCCTGTAGTGGGGCCATAAGTCTGAGCGTAAGCGCGGCGATCCATTCTATAACTCATAGTCAGTCTGGGGATGAAGTGAAGTGATTATCTGGATTTTACTCGAATGCTGTACTGAGGGATCGATCTGATATTTTTTGACTTACAAGGATAATGTAGCTTATATTCCGTGGACTGGTGATCGCGCTCGGATCAAAATATCGCTATGAACGATAGCGAACATCAAATTATTCTCGATCTCCTTGCCCTTAATGTCAGAGATCTCCGCTCCAATCTAGGCATCTCGCAAGAAGAACTAGCATTTAGAGCTGGTATCGATCGGACATTTGTATCTAAAATCGAGAGATCTCAAGCAAACCCATCTCTAAAAATACTGGTACAAATTTCTAAAGAGTTAGGTGTTCCTCTTGTTCAGCTATTTTTGAAAAGAGCAGAAAAGAATGCTGAATGACTTTAACGATCTAATTAAAGTAGCAAGTAGTAAAAAGCTTTGTGAAAGTGATTATTTGGCTTTAATTCCATACATAGCTAATAAAGAAATGGAAGTTAATGACAATGATGTAAGAGCATTAATTAGGCTAATTTCAAATCTTTTCAAACAAGTTGCTTTAGATGCAAAATTTGACGAGAAAAAGATCCGGGCGATAATGACAAAATTTCGAGATGCTGGTCGTAGATCGGCTCCTTGGAGACCAACAAGCTCTAAAGTTCCGGGACGACCTCAAGATGGAGAAGATGGGAATAGAACTGCACGATGGCTACTTGACGTAAAGCATAAGTTTTATGCAACAGAAGTTTTAGCTACTTTAGTAGAAGTAAAATATTATTTACAGACACTTTCTATGGAAGGTGCCCCAGATACAAGTAAATATGGTCTTAGTACATTGTTTACCCCGTGGCTATTAGAACATAAAGTAGATCCAGGAAAATATTCCGATCCAATTCAATTAGATCCAATAAATTTTAATGATTTCATTGAATCTCCACGCAGCATCCAATCTGGACATATATTCCCACTCGATCGAGGAGGTGTTCATCATCCAAGCAACACATTTCTAATGTTATTTAGAAGTAATCAAATCCAAGGAAACATGACAGTTGATGAATTATTGAAATTCATGAGAAGAACTATCTCAAGACATGATACAGCATTGCAAAATAATAGTATACTTGAGGAAAAAATACGTGAATTAACAGTTTAACTCAATTGTTAAATCGCCGATTGCCTCATAGAAACATGAAAAATATTTCGAGCGTGCCTTCTCGGCTTCTGAAATCCGCATTGCTATAGATTTATAAAGTTTTTTATCTTTTGGTAGCGGAACCAGAATATTTTCGATAGTTTCAGGTGTAATTTCATCAATTACCGATCCAAAAACACCTTGTGCTAGCACCGCCTGACATTGAGGTGTTTTTAGAAACGCAAGTAAATAATAAGGGTCGATTTTTTCATTTGGAATGATTCTAATAACATGATCTGAGACTGCAAAACCATCCCAGTGAGCTGGAACAGATGATACGACCCCGGTTGTCCCACTCCTAGTGATCAGAATCCAGCCTTCTTTGACAGCTAGTTGTTTTAACTTTGGATCGTCATGTCTTAACCACTTGTCTGTACAATCTATCATTTGAGTAATATTTGTGCCGCCCAGAAATGGTATAGCTTGTTCGTATCTTTCAACATAGCTCCGCTTGAATCTTCCTGGGAAAAAGACACGCTCGACTAATGAAGATAGCGGAACCATTTCAAATTTTTCCTGATTAATTTTATCGATTTTTTTTGAATGTTCGGGACTATGAAATGCTGCATTCAGCCTTAATAAATCATCATCTAAAATAGTTTTAGAAGTAGTTACATAGCCATGCTCGTAATTATCTGGATATATACCTTTTTCTTTATATTCTTGGAATGCTGCTGTAACTTCAGGGAAGTCTGTTAGTATTTCATTAGTCTCTTTCCCATCAACTCCTTTTTTAAAAACAGGATTTCCTCTTCTGTCATGACCGATCCATTTTGGACATGCCATAAATATATTGTAAGCACAAACATCTTTGATTGTTGCTAAAGGTTTTGCAAGCTTCTTAACTATCAAAAGGCATGTTTTTGTACCTGTATGTGGTTGAAATGTTTGTGAAGGTAGATCTATTACCGCAATTATTTGAGTATTTTTTAAGATCCAATTTCTGACAAAATAGGTTTGAGGGCCAGAAAGTATTTGGTAGGGCAAAACAATTGCGAGAAATCCATCATCTTTTAAAATATCAATGTTTCTTTCAACAAACAGAATATCGGGTGCTCGCTTAAAGAGTTTTGTCGATTGAGTTTGAAGATTATTGCAGTTTGAGTTAGAAAGTCTAGCCAGTTGATATTGAGATAAAATTTTGTCATCTTGGATAGAAATTTTCGCCCCAAACGGAGGGTTAGTAGCAGCTTTTGAGTACTTTCGATCGACAGCTTTTTTATCTAAAGAATTTGCTTGCCATATAAATATATCATCTGAGGATCCCGTACGACTTGAGAGAGTTGCATTACCCAAGCTGACAACACTCTCATCTATTTCATATCCATGTAGGGTTCTCTTGGCATAATTTGTAATATACTTTTCATCTCTTCCTTGCTGATTAGCTATATTTTTAATTTTATTTAAACCTGCAAGAAGAAATCCACCAGTACCAGAGCAAAGATCTATTAATTCATCCCCATTTTCTGGGTTAAAATCAATCATTGAGATAGCAAGAGATGTAACTCTTTGATGCGTAAAAAACTGTCCTCCTTCTTGCTTCGCCCACTGAGAACGAAATAACTCCAAGGAATCTCCAAAAACATCCTTGCTAGGATCGGATATGTATATGTTATTAAGTTTGCCTACTATGTAGCTTATATTAATATCGGTAAAAATAATTTCATTGTCATAAAGAGTCCATCGATCATTCATTTTCCTGTAAGTGTTTTTAACAGATGCAGCAACTTTTATGGAAAATTCTGTTTCTTTTCCCTGAAAAAGTTGTTTTAACTCTTTATCACTGTAAGAAAAGCCGGGTATTTGCCCTAAATGCTCTTCAAGAAACATACCAGTATGCAGGATCTTTCCGACCTCTTTACATGTTATGGCTGGAATACGAATTGACGAGTTGGTGTAAGCATAGTCAAAAATATCAAGAATGGTTTTTTGAATGTCGGATGTGTACATAATCTCTGAAATCGATTAACAGGCATATCATGCATGATTGCATAATATGCTTGTTAATCGCAATAGTAGTCAGGATCGAAACCAAATACGGGTTTGAAATGAGAAATTGACGTTCTTAGAGCTAGTGCTACAATCGATAGATGGCGATCGGCACTTAATATCAGGCAAAGCCAAGATTTTATGACTAATGCTCTTTCCAGTTCCGAAGATCTATCTATTCAAGAAAATCTGCTGCAACTTGCGACTCAGTTGGGACATCCTTTAGATCGGGCCTCGATCGATCGATTGTACCAAGATGCGCGGGATCTTCTCAGCCATGTTTCCCCTGCGCCCATGACGCTGGCTCGTGTGGCTGGGACGCTGTTGGTGTACCACATCCAAGATCCAGCATCCGAAGAGTTGCAGTGGTTTAAAGCGCAGATCGAGCAATGTGTAGATGAAGAGGAGGTTGAGGAGTCGATCGAATCGCTACATCGGGTTGATGGATTGTGATGGGAGTTGAATCTAGTTTCGGTAGATTAATTCGATCGATCTAAGTAATATTGGAGAGATTTTTGTCGATCGCGAATTTCGCCAGGATATTTACCGATAATGAGCCAGAATAGCATTTTTCCCAAACAGAAAGACGCGCGCCAGGAGAATAGAGCATCTTGTCGATCGATATGGCTACGCTCGAAGAGCCAATGTCCTAATAAACCGATGAGTTGAGTCAAAGGTAGTCCCCATAGCAGCCATAAATTTTGGGTGTGCCAGGTGGCAATTAATAAGCCATAAAAGAATCCAATTCCCAGCACATGCAGGGCGATATTTATGGGGTGCTGATGTTTGAGGACGAAAATATCCCAGTAGTCGGTAAATGGATGGTTGGGAATGCGATCGCTAATCGGTGGTGGCGATTTGAAATTCTGCGGGGATAATACCGTCCCCAAGCGTTCTGTGCCCAAGCGATCGCTAATTTGTCCGCGATCGATTACTTTGATACCTTTAATATAAACGGCGGCGACAATTGCTTCAGATCCGCGCTTAACCATGCGCGGAGTGCCATCTAATAGCGGATCGGCAATCTCGATTTGGGGGCTGATGGGCTGGTGTAAAGCGGTAGGATCTAATAGCACTAGGTCGGCTTTTGCCCCAATCTGGAGGACTCCGGTATCGAGCCGAAACCAGCGGGCGGGTTCGCCTGTGACGCGGGAAATTGCCGCCTGGGGGGTGAGAGAGCCGTGGGTAATGGTTTGCTTGAGTAGAGAGAGCGCGCCATCGTAATAGCCCAAATTGCGGACGTGGGCACCTGCATCGGTGAAGCCGGGGAAAATGTGGGGGTGTTGTAATAGTGCCAATCGGGGTTCGAGTCGATCGTTGGCTCCGGTGGCTACCCAGCGAATATCGGTATCGTATTTTTGTAATGCGTCGATAAAACAGTCGATCGGTTCTTGGCTGGTAAGTTTGGCAACTGCGGTGAAACTCAAGCCTTCCCAGCTAGTTTCGGGACACCGGACGATCGCGATCAGATCGAGCTGGCGATGAAAAGATCTGCGCCAACCGCCGAGCCATTCTTGCCGAAATCGATCGCGAAATCCGGGCGATTGCCATAATAAATCGCGTTCTAATCGTGAATCGCAGCTATTGAGCTGTACGCCGCTGGCGATCTCTTCAAATAAGGGCGTGAGGGCACCATCGCCATAAATTGTAAAGGGTTCGGCGATCGTCTGAAACCGGACGTTACCGCTAAAAATCCGATTGAGTAGGTATAAAATCGGCGAGAAAATTCGCCACAGTTTGCGATCGTGGACGGCATCGAGCGCGGATAATACTGTCATGCGTAACGGTCGTCGCCAGATGCCCAAACTCAAGCGAAATAGGTCGATAAATGACGATAAGCGTTGAATGTTGGGCGTGACTTGAAACACCACATCTCGATCGCGACATAAAGCGGCGAGCATGGCGTATTCTGGTAATTTGGCGTGTTGAGATGGAATTGTCTTTCCCCGCCACTTCCCGCTCATCAGATGCCACGGAAACATGTCGATCGAGATGCCGATAAAGCCAGTATCTAACGCAGATTGGGCGAGTGCTTGCATCGCGGCTGAGTCGGCGGGGGTGGGGTCGTCGGTAATACTGCGATCGAGTCCCATTACATGGGCGCGCAGGGCACTGTGACCCAATAAGGGCGCAATATTGGGGCCGAGGGGCAAGTCGTGGAGATGTTGCCAATATTCAGCGGGTGTTTGCCAAGATTGCGATTTGTGGAGCCATTTAGCAATTAATTCTGGCGCGAGGGTTTCGACGCGCTGAAAAATATCGGCTAGCACCTGGGGAGAACCCACCGTTGCGGACAGGCTACAATTGCCGATAACAACGCTCGTCACGCCATGACGAACCGATTCACTCAATCCCGGCGCGATTTCGAGTTCTAGATCGTAATGAGTATGAATATCGATAAATCCCGGCGCGATCCATAATCCCGTCGCATCGACAATTTCATGAGCATCGAGATCGAGCAGGGGTGCGATTGCTTCAATTTTGCCAGCCTGAATGCCAATATCTGCCTGAATTGGCGGCGATCCTAAACCATCAAAAATCAGACCATTACGAATTAGTAAATCTAGCATATTAGGTTTTAGGATTTATAAATCTAAAATTTACAGATTGAGGCTGGTTGTACCGGACAGACTTTAATACCGATTGCATTATTTTTAAGCCAAAGAACATCTAAATTACTCAATTTAGCTAGCGGCTTAATATCGCTAATTCGATTGCTTTCGAGCGAAAGCCCCACCAATTTACTCAACCCAGCCAGCGGCTCGATCTTGCTAATTTGATTGCTTTCGAGGTGGAGATAAATTAAATTACTCAAGTTAGCCAATGACTTAACATTGCTAATCCGATTATTTCCAAGTGTTAGATCTTTTAAATTATTTAATTCGGCCAGTGGAGTTAGATCGCTAATTCGATTACGTTCGAGATCGAGAGTAGTTATTTTACTCAATCTAGCCAGTGGCTGGAGATCGTTAATTTGATTGTTGCCAAGGTAGAGAGTAGTCATTTTACTCAATCTGGTTAGTGGCTGGAGATCGTTAATTTGATTGCGACTGAGCCAGAGATAAATTAAATTATTCAATCCAGCAATCGGTTTAATATCCTTGATTTGATTACTTTCGAGCGAGAGATTCGTTAAATTAACTAATCCAGCCAGCGGTTTAATATCGGTGACTCGATTCTTTTTGAGTGAGAGACTAAGTAAATCTAATTTAGCAAGAGGCTTCAGATCGCTAATTTGATTCTCTTCAATCGATAGATAAATTAAATTATTCAACCCAGCTATTGGTTTTAAATCGCTGATTCGATTGCGATCGATCTGAAGTCTAATCAAATTATTCAATCCAGCAATTGGATTGAGATCGCTAATTCGACTATCGTTGAGA
>NZ_JANPLS010000050.1:0-1826 GCF_031422475.1 Chamaesiphon sp. VAR_48_metabat_403 | reverse complement strand
TTTCGCCCCTACACCCGACACCCCCTTTCCTTTCCCCTTTCCCCCTCTTCTCCTACACCCCACACCCCACACCCCACACCCTGCGCGAAGCGCACCCCCAATAAAAATGCTTGAAACAAACAAAGATGATAAACACAGAGACATCGAAAAAGTCGATGAGTACTGGCATAAAATTGGCTACAAAACTGGATTACTTGCCACAGGGCTTTTAGCAGGGCTAATTGTTGGTGCAGTCTTAGCAATTAGAAACACTAAAAATGCGATTATCGGCAAGCAAAGTGAGAAAGCTTTAGAAAATGCCCAAACAGATAAAATGTCTGTTCAGGAGCTAGATAGCTTATCGAGAAGCGAGAAATTAGCAGATACCGAGTATCGGCAAATTGCGATTTTTATCGATCAACTAGAACAAGTATCTGGCTCTCTCGAACAAGGACGACAAGTTGGTTCAGACTATATTTTCACCAAATCTGTCAATGAGTCAAGGCTAATTAATTATACAATTACAGATGCCAAATCCAATCAGCAGATTGTTAATTTCGATCTCGATAAAGATGACAAAATATCCGTTCAGCCAATTAAGAAAATAGCTGGCTCTCAAGCACGGTTAATGACTTTCATTAAATCGACATCTAAACAAATCAACCTCGATCTAGAAATCAAAGATCTGGTTGTGATTGAATACGAAGATATTCCTACAGCACTAACTAAACTTGCCAAGGAAGCAGCAGAAGTTCAACGGTCGTTAGAGACATTAAAGGCGACTGAATTGACAAATGCCACAAACGAAGAGAAGTTGCAGCGGGTAGCAGAATTATCAACTCAATCTGATAAATTGTCAGCATTGAAAACCCAAGCCAAAAGACTTCAGAATTCGATCGATACAGCCGCAAATGCTAATGCTAAATTACTCGAACAAGATCCATCAGCCATTGGTAAGACAATTAAAGTTTCTCTATTAGCAGATAAATTAGCCGATGTAGATCGGACAATCGGGATCAACGAAACGATCGTTGGAGAACAATACCAAACTTTAGACAATATTAAACCTTCAATCCAAGCGGAACCAGAGTTAGAGTTTGCCGCTCCTGAATCTGGTCAATTAGATGGTTATATTAATAACGAATCAGAACCAGATTATGAAGAATATGAATCAGAATTGAGCATGTCATAATGTTAAAAAATTTAGTCACTCAATATCCATTAATTAAGGTCGATATTACCGTAATTGATCGTCAACATACCTTAGATAAGATTCAATTAGTCGGCGATGAGTTAAATAAACCCGTCTACTTATGGTCGTTATTACAGCCCAATTTCCAACCATTATCCACAATGGGTGCATCATTTCAACCCGAACCCATCACTGCTGCAATCGATTTAATTGGTTCTCTTCAAGCGAATAAAAGCGGTTTATATGTCTTCGAGAATCTGTTCGCAGTCATCGATGCAGTATCACCACTAGAACGCGAAGGTTGTTATCAGGCAATCTCTCAACTATTCGCCCGACTCAATCAACAGCATCGAGAATGTCTGGTAATTTTCATGGAATCGGGACGGGGTAATATTCCCTCATTCTTCAGCCAGATTATTTGGGAATACAAGTTCCCTCTACCTACGAACTTTGAGCTAACTACTCTCCTATTAGAGCATGGAATTAACCTCACCCAATTGCCACGACTTTTCAATGTTTTAGCCGGACTAACAGTAGAAGAAATTACGGTAGGAATTAGAGCCAACCGCGATGTCATCGCCGATAGCGAAGCTCTAGAAGATCGACTATTAAACTATAAATACACCCTCTTCAAATCCTTCGGACTAGAATTCAT
>NZ_JANPLS010000049.1:0-12066 GCF_031422475.1 Chamaesiphon sp. VAR_48_metabat_403 | reverse complement strand
TAACCATCGCCGCTGATATGTTGCAAGGTTATCGATTCTGATTATCTCTGATGCCCAATAAGCGTGAAGTGATTTCTTGGTCTTAACTACCGCTGTAGGTTTACCGAACTCTTGAGTAATGCGATCGATCTCTAGTTGCTGCTGTTCTAATGTCGCTCGATCGCTCTCGTGAAATAGAGTAGTACCGTGAGTGATGTCATTATTTTTTTCACCACCATGACCAACTACAAAATAAACTCCATAGCCTTGTTGATTAAGCTCTAGAAGGTGTCCCCAGCCATCAATAACTGGTTTATAGTCCGTTCCATAGCGACGGTATAATTCACCTGTTTGGAGGTCGATATAACCGTTTATGGTAGATTTCTTAGTCTGACCCGATTTATCCTGGTAGGTCATGCCCAGTGCTTCCAGTTCTGGCAGCGGAGTATTTTTTGGTGACAGACATCGGACGTAAACGCGATCTCTATGTCCGATAGCTCTGAGGAAGTTTATCGATGGTTTCATCTGTTATAAGTGGGGTAAGATTTTTGAATAAAAGGGGCTGTAACGGCTGTTAGTAAATCGTTACAGCCCCTTTTGTATGGCTATAGATCGGGATCGATCTGATGTTTGAAGCAGTGTCGATCGATCCCGCTGGGAGCTGGGATGATGTCGTCGTTACAGTCGGGGAAACTACATCGATCTGGATTTTGGATTTCCTCACAGAGGTATAGATCCTGATTACTGCGCGTTGCTTGGGGCATGGTCTAAACTAAAAGTGAATTTAATTTGCGTGGTCGCTTTGGGGTTTATCGCTAGGGCGATTTTTTGTATCTTCTAAGCGGTGTCGGGCTTATACTCAGATGAGCTAGGGAGAGACTTGAGGTATTTCTCAATCGCGCGTTGGTGGGCTGGTGAATTCCCGTTGACCAGATAGTCCCGAACCAGATCTCGTATCCAGATAATGCGATCGGAACCTGGCAGGGTGTACCAGTAGATCCCACGGGTTAGGAGTCCGCGAATGCGGTAATTTTTGAGAGTATCCGCTGAAACTCCAGCAGTTATGCACATCTCACCAGTTGGCACACCCGCCCACTGGACGGATGGTCGCTTTACTCTGTGGGTCATGTTTTTGGTAGCGTTGGGGACGGGGGGTAGGAGTACCAGAAAAGGGGGTTTCGGGTGTTAAATGTATGATGCCAGATCTGATAATTGAACGTGTCTGCTGAGAACGACGATTTCAAAGGTTCTAGATGGGTATCGATTTTCGTGATAGATCCCGTTGCCAATTTCCATATAGACGCTTGCAATCATCGTCATCACAGTGCCAAGCCGGATTTACACCGCGTTTTCGCACCATCGTTCTAAATTGGTAGCAAAACTCGCATCGACACAGTAATAGATCTTTCTCTGTTGGTTTCTTGCTTCGGCGATAGCTGCGGTTACTGGTAATAACAGAGTGGTTTTGCTCAAAACGCTGTTGAAAGATTTCGGGGCGTTCCGCTGAGATCGCTTGTGTTAATTCGGATAGGAAATCTCTCGAATCACGGTAATCTGAAAAAAGATTTGCTGCTCGTCGTTCTGCCTCTACCTTGCGCTCTCGATACACTGCCAAATCCACTTCAGGAGGTAGTGGGACTTTTCCGTCACTTTGCATTTGTGAAAACTTATCAGCAATAAACACACTCCAATCACCATCTCGATTGACATTCGAGACGCAATTAAGGGGGTGTGGAAGTATTCGCAAACAATAATCAATAACCGATTTATGGTATCGAACTCGTTCCCAGTCAATACCTTTCTCATTACAAAAAAATTCGATCTTATTGTCAAATTTTGATGGTAATAAAAGTTCTCGATCGATCGTCTCAACAAGCTTGTCGCTAAACATGCTCAAGCTGTCTAGCGACTTTTGTGATGGGGACGCTTTGGGTAGTCCATATCTTCTTAATGAAGCCATCGCATATATCTTTTCATCAAGCATTAACTGGTTGACTATTTCTGCTAACTGCTGTCTTTCTGTTGATGAACTACCTGTATCTATAGTCACCTGCATCTGTTCGATTAGGCTAGGGTCGGCTATTAATTCCCACAGTGTCTTTTCGCTGGGAATGACTCGACCGATCGATATGAATTTGATACACTTCCAGCTTATTCCCCCAGCATCGTATTGAGAAATTTGGTGCATAATATTAATTGTTAAATTAAAGTTTTACTCGGAGTTAACTCTTCTAGATTAACTCTGGGTATTTTACTACTCAAACGCCTTTAGAACGCTATTTTGTTGAATAGCATCACCGTAGTATTTGTGCATTGTATGGGGGTCATGCCCTGCCGCTGCTGCGACTTCGATGTAATTGGCACCACTAAGTAATGAATGTCTAACTGATGTTTTTCTGGTGGTATATGGCTTGCGATAGGGTACTCCAGCTTCAGCTAGTACTATTATCCAAAGCCGCCGAAAATTCCTGTTATCAATAGGCAAACCTTCGCGGCTAGTGAAGACTAATTCCTCATCCAAAACAGGTTTAACCCGACCGCCTTGGTGGCGAGCTTCGCGTTCGCGTTTGTTTCTGAGCATTGAAGCGATCGAGGGGTCTAAGGGCACAGTCCGCCCCTTTTTGGTCTTGTTACTGACAAACCAGACAGACTCAAAATCAGCCGATATGTGCTTCCACTTCAGATCGCGAACTTCTTGGGGTCTAGTTGCCATCGACATCCGAAAGCGCACATAGTCGAGATAGTTGGCATAGTGGGGACTGGTGCGGAAACCGTCGAGAATTTTCCTAACTTCATCCTTGGAGAATGCGGGAACTGGCTGCACTGGTACGGACTTAAACCGCTCTGCTACCCCATCCCAAGGGTTTAAATCGGGTAGTTCACACTTACCCCGCCCCCAATCCCACGCGGCTTTTAGCAGCCATATTCGGGTTTTAGCGGTGTTAGGCTTGAGAGCATCCCAACAGACATCTAGAAAACTTTCCACCCGCTGCCGATCGAGTTGGTAGGCTGGGATGTTGAGATGCTTCTCTAGCATTCGCTGGGTGTATTTGTAACGGGTATCGATCGAGGATTTAGACAGCCGCTTCTCTTTGATTTGGTGCTGAGTGAAGCGATCGAATAGCTCTACTGTGGTTAATTCGGTCTTGTTCTTCCCAATGGTTTTGGGCCGGTACTTTACCAGGGTTGGATCGTATTCGCCGTGTTTGATGTCATTCTCGATTCGATCCTTTAACTTCGTTGGGTTTCGCCCATCAGACGCTTCATTAACAGAAATAGATACGCGCTTCCCCGTCTGCGGACAAACCCATCTGAGTAGGTGTCCGGTTTTTTTAGTTTCGATCGTGACTTTCATGTGGTGGTAAAAAAGGTGGTAAAAACGTCATGTCTTAACACCCCTAATCACCCTTTTACGTTGCCTGAATGACAACAAAAGGGCTTCAGCAAGGTCTTGAAAACCTTACCGAAACCCTTTTATAGTGCTGTTTTTACCCTGAGTCGGGATGAGAGGATTTGAACCTCCGACCCCTGCTTCCCGAAAGCAGTGCGCTACCAAGCTGCGCTACATCCCGACGATTAAATACCTTGGCACACAATTATAACGTAAAACCGGGGGATTGCGATCGCGAATGTCTCCAATCAATCGGGGCGACAGCAAATGTTTCGTAATAACTACTGATATCTAGCCTAAGTTGTTACCCATAGATTAACGATAAGGAGATTTCCAATAAAGAAATTACCAATACAAACTAGAGCAAAAAGTTATTACCAATCAGCCTACAGAATTAGATTCCGAACAAATTAAGGCTCTTCATTACTTAGTATACTCGATCGGGGGATCGAACACTGTAATAGACTCAGTAGATCGTAATTAACTTTGAGTACCTAGCACAGACGAGGCTAGATCCGTTAATCTAGTAAATATACCCTAAGCTGTCGATCGAATCCGCAAATGGCACCATCTTCTTCAATCGCCGTGAGAGAACTTCCGCTATTTCCATTACCCGAATTGGTGCTATTTCCCGGTCGTCCCCTACCATTGCACATATTTGAATTTCGCTACCGGATCATGATGAATACGGTTATGAGTAGCGACAGGCGATTTGGCGTGCTGATGTGGGATCCCGTCAGAGGACAACCAGCAGATATCGGTTGTTGCGCGGAGATCGTCCACTTTCAGCAGTTGCCAGACGATCGGATGAAGGTGTTGACAATGGGACAGCAGCGATTCAGAGTGCTAGAATATGTGCGCGAGAAGCCCTATCGCGTCGGGTTAGTTGAGTGGATTGAAGATCGTCCTACCGAAGCAGATTTACGCCCCTTAGCGACCGATGTCGAGCGACTCCTGCGCGATGTCGTCCACTTATCTGGCAAGCTGACAGAGCAACCAGTCGAGTTACCAGATAATTTACCAGAACTCCCGATCGAACTATCCTATTGGGTAGCCAGCCATCTTTATGGCGTAGCAGCAGAGCAACAAGCTTTACTCGAAATGCAAGATACGACGAGTAGACTCGATCGAGAAGTAGAAATTTTGACATCTACCCGCAATCATCTCGCCGCCAGAACGGCACTTAAAGACGCTCTACCATAGATTTAATCAGGGCGAAGGGGGTTGGGACATCGATACATAAACCGATCTGACGGCAAATTTGGAGGTTTCGATATGGTTACTACCACTGCTAACGTTGTTGAAACCAAACCATTATTACTCGATGTCAGCAATACAACTCTGACTGTGACACCAGAACAGTTCGGTCGCTTGTGTGTCAATAATCCCGACTTACGCTTGGAATTAACCCCCGATCGAGAATTGATTGTTATGGCTCCAGCAGGTGGCGAAAGTAGCGAAAAGAATGGAGATTTATTTCTTGAGGTTGGTATTTGGAATCGACAAACTAATCTAGGTCGAGTGTTTGACTCTTCAGGTGGATATGATTTTACAGCACTCGGTGGCGGACAACTATCGCCAGATGTTTCTTGGATCGAGAAATCTCGATTGGAGGGTGTGAATATTGTGGGCTTCATTCCAGTAGTCCCCGATTTTGTCATTGAGCTACGCTCGGCTACTGACAACTTGAAGCCGTTGCAGAAGAAGATGGTAGAGTACCAAAGACTCGGAGTGCGGCTGGGCTTGCTCGTCGATCCAAAAAACAAGCAGGTGGAGATCTATCGACCCGGACAAGAGGCAGAGATATTAGAATCGCCCACGGAGATTGACTGTGGCGAAGTCATGCCAGGTTTCGGACTGAGCATGAGTAGAATTTTTTGAGCTACAAAAGCACGACCAAATCTTGTAGTAACCGCCTTTCGTAAATCAAAAAGGTATCGGTAAGCCAAATAACTAAAGTGAACTCATATCCTAGAAGCCCGTATTCCTTGCCAATAAGAGGGTGTCTCTAAATCCCCCCAGCCCCCTCAAAAAGGGGGAGAAAGAGTCAAAGTCCCCCTTTTTAAGGGGGACTTAGATCTACGTTTGTTGTGTGGTACAGTAATCGGTGGTTGGGCAGCCTTCTATATGAGACAGTAGTTGAAGGCGATCGCTCAAAAATCAGCCATCTTTGAATTACCAAAATGAAAGACTACCAGAAAATTATTGGGTTAACAGCAGTCTCTTTGGCTCTAGGTCTATCTCCCACACCAGTGCGAGCTAATAACATCGGTCTAGATCCCAGCCTGCAAAATAAATTTAGTGTTAGAGAGTTCGCGACAGGTTTAAATTTCCCCAACGGCATCGCCCAACTCAATGATGGTTCGCTAGTAGTCGGCACTACAAACGGCAATAGTTTCTTCGATTCTAATGCTAAAGGTCAATTAGTACGGTTGCAAGATAATGGTAGTGGTGTTGCAACTAAAACCATTCTCTACGATGGAACGCTGGCTAATAAGAATTTACCTGGTGGCATTACGGCAATTAGTACTGTTAATGACTATTTATTCGTGACTGGTGGCCAGGGCAATAGCCGTAATATTTCTGTTTTTCAAACCGGAGCCGATTTGGGCGCGAATTCCTTAACTCTCAAGGGTGCGCTCGATTTTTCCTTTCCCAATAATTACATTCATTCAACCTATTCCCAGGCTGTTCGTCAGACTGGAGCGGGGCAATTCGATTTATATTTTAATATTGGTGGTGCCACCAATAACACCGCAACTCCGATGCCTAGTGGAGTTACTGTCAGTAGCGCGGGATTTAACCTTCCCAGCACGCAACTTAATGGCGACGCGCTTTATAAAATCCCCTTTTCGATCGATCCGCAACTTAATTTCGGGCAACCAGTTCAAGTCGGTACGGGATTGAGAAATGCCGCAGCTCTGGCATTCGATCCTGCGGACAATCTCTACATTGGCGACAATGGGATCGATGGATTGCCCCCCGCACCCGCTAACAATGCAACCACAACAGATGCGCTGTATCGATTGACTCCCGCGCAGCTTGCCAGTGGCACCGTTTATAACTTTGGCTTTCCCAATTCTGGTGCTAAAGCTGGCTCGCCTGGAGTGTTTGTAGATGGCAACGGCAGCATTGTTACCAAAGATCCTAGTGCCCTCGATGCGCTGGCATATTTTCAACCCATCCCCGATCCTACTACTGGTTTTAAGAGTCAAGGAGTGGATGCGATCGCTCCAGCACCGACAACATTTCCCACTGGTTTTAATAATGGTGCGTTTGTAGCTTTCTTCGGTCGGTTTAACGCCGCACCTGGACTAGATTCGCTCAATCCGGTACTGTATTATGATGCCCAAACAGGGCAATACCAGAATTTTCTAAGTACGAACCAAGGCGGAGATTACGGTCACTTTACCAGTTTATTATCCACCCAAAACTCGCTATTTGCCGTAGATATCGCTAGCAGCGGATTTTTATTTAATTCCTCTGGTTTAGGTAGCGGTACGATCTATCAGATTAGTGCTGCTCAAACCGTACCGGAGCCATCAAATCTTTTAGGCATTGGCATCGCCATCGGTGCTGGTGTTTACCTCAAGCGTAAAACTAAATTAGCTCGCCGATCGATCGAGTGTTATGCTGAATCCGGCTCATAAACCCTACAAATGACAAATTCAGTAACGATCGGGACGTAAGAAGATCCTCCACATCTGTAGAATAGGGAAGTTGCTACACATGGGAACTAATGAGTGCGAACGCGATTAAATTTGGGACGGATGGCTGGCGGGGTGTAATTGGGGCAGAGTTTACATTCGATCGATTGTTGATGGTTGCGCCGATTGCGGCGGCGGTGTTGGCTGATACTTATAGTGCTAAGACGGGCAATCGGAAAATTATCGTCGGATTCGATCGCAGGTTCATGGCGGAAACTTTTGCCAAACGGATGGCTGAAGCGGTGCGGCTGGCGGGGTTCGATGTAATTCTCAGCGATGGTTACGCGCCGACTCCCGCGTTTAGTTGGGCGGCACACAGTCAAAATGCGCTCGGTGCGCTGGTAATTACCGCTAGTCACAATCCTGGCGACTATTTAGGATTGAAGGTGAAGGGCAATTTTGGGGGTTCGGTACCGCCAGAAATGACGCAGCAAATTGAGGCGAGATTGGGACAAACGTTGTCTTCTACAGAGCCAGGAAGCCTGAATACGTTCGATCCGTGGGAAAGTTATTGTCAGGAATTGCGGGGCAAAGTCGATCTGGCAAGCATTCAAGCAGCGATCGAATCTGGTAAATTGACGGTATTTGCCGATGCGATGCATGGTGCGGCGAGTACGGGGTTGGATCGGTTATTAGGTACGCCGATTACCGAGCTTAATAGCAATACCGATCCGTTATTCGATGGTGGTGCGCCGGAACCCTTGCCTAAATATCTATCTCAATTAATGCGGGTAATTCGCAGCCATCATACCGAGCCGGGTGTGCGAGTCGGGTTGGTATTCGATGGGGACTGCGATCGGATTGCGGCTGTAGATGGCTCTGGTGAGTTCCTGAGTTCGCAGATTTTGATTCCGATTCTCATCGAGCATTTAGTTAAACGAAGAGGCTTTACAGGCGAAATTATTAAGACTGTGAGTACTTCTAATCTGGTGCCGAGAATTGCCAAGTTATATAATTTGCCAGTCTATGAAACTCCGATCGGATATAAGTATATCGCCGATCGGATGCTCGATACGCCCGTGCTGATTGGTGGCGAAGAATCTGGCGGCATCGGCTATGGCAATCATATCCCCGAACGCGATGCGTTGCTGTCGGCTTTGTATATTCTCGAAGCGATTGCTAAATCTCAACAAGATCTCGGCGATTTGTATCGCCAACTTGAAACTCAAACTAACTACGATTTTAAATACGATCGAGTCGATCTGCATTTGGCAAGTATGGATGTTAAATCTAAATTAGTAGCGCAATTAGAAACCCAACCATTCGCTAAAATTGCTAACATAGAAGTACGCGATCGCAATTTGGCAGACGGGTACAAATTTAATCTATCTGATGGCAGTTGGCTATTGATTAGATTTAGTGGTACAGAGCCAGTACTCAGACTTTATTGCGAAGCGGCAACGATCGATCGAGTGCATCAAACGCTCGCTTGGGCGCAAGATTGGGCAAATTCGGTATCATAGTTGGGGCGATCGAGCATCTAATTTTTGGATAATTTACACCGATAGTTAATCATGAAAAAATTCATTTGTTTAGCAACGATCGCCATTAGTGCTTTACTCGTACCCGCAACAGTTAAAGCACAAGGTTATCCCTATGGTGGTTCTTCCTCGACGACGATTTACGTACCGTCAACAGAAACGACAACAACTGTCACGACAACTCAGGTAACACCAACTATTATTTATCCTAGCAATAATTCTTTTGGTACATCGACGACTACTACCTATGATGGTGGTAGTTATTCGGTTCGTCGCTATCGACAATATCCCCAGCCGACAGTAATATTGCAACAGCAAAATATTATCTATCCTCGCGCCATCCAATCTAACTGTAGCACCTCAATAATTGGCAGCCCAATTCCCAGCCCGATCGCACTCGATCGATCTGGTAATCCTTGTCGTTAAAAGCAAAGGTAGAGATAATTAGTAATTACCTCTGCCTTTTATTTTGATTCTATTGTACGATCGGCCATAATAAGTTTAAATTTATCTACTGCACATCAATTTTGCATCTGTAAAGATCGTAGCATTTTCCAAGGGCGGGCAGCTTCCACAGTTGCATATCGATGTGAATAGTTCATGCAAATGTATTGTTCATATTCAAACCAATTTAGATCGCTTTTTTCGATATTACAATCTTTACAAATTACCCATAAATTATCAAACTCCATAGACAACCAGGGATAATGCGATCGGGGCAGTTTATGGTCGATAGTTTTATAATTACAACTCGCATATTTATCGCGACAAACTGGGCAGTGAAGACTGGAATTATTTTTCACCCATAGTTTGCTCACCTCTGTCGAGCCGCATTCATAGTCTCCATTAATATATCGCCAAGCGTTATATTGAAGGTACTTTTGGAAGTCTTGAGGAGTCAGTCGATGATAATGTTTATTTCCAATTTGGTCTGCAAGCTTGAATAATTCTCTGAGACTGGCTTTTTCCAATCTATCTATTTCGATATCTACGCTCATTTATCATTTATCTCGTGCTAAAATCAATAATTTCTATTTGTTTATCTGGATAAATCCTATCTATTTCTTCGTCAATTTCTTGAGATAGTACTGTGAACTTCATCTCGAAGTCGGAAATTTCCTGAACTGACTGATACTTGTTACCAATCCGATCGGCTTCAGTAAATAACTCGCTCAGACTCCAGTTATTACGATATGGTGAAGATAACAAATCTTGAATTTTTAGATAGAGTTGGATAACTTTTTCCCAACCGACATTTTTACAACCGCTATTTTTTAGTAGTTGAATTTCCTCGGATTTCAATTTTAATTTATTATCTGAGTTGGATCGCTGTACCTGGCGATAACCCATTCCATTAAACTCTTTTGTATTTATCATTTACAGTAAGTGCCTTATCCTTGTGTAGATTTAAATAATTTGAGAATAGCTTGACGTAGATCGCCATCCTGATGTTTGAGAATACCTTTCATGTCCTGAGCAATTTGTAACCTGATAGCATCAACGATATTTTTTAAGTGCTTATTGTCTTGCTTGAGCATATCGTTGACTTTTACCAACGATCGATTGTCATTATCTAGTTCTTTAATTTGATTTTTTTGAAATTCATTTTGCGCGATCGCCTCTTGATATTGCTGCTCTAAAAAGACAATCTTTTGGGCGATGTCAGGAGAATCAAATCCTTTAATTTGTTGATTCAACAGTTCGATCTGAAGATTGAGCTGTTTGACATCTGCTTGATATTGTTGTTTGAGCTGTTCGACTTGATTAGTTTTGGTTGTTACTAGCCTTTTTTGCTGCCCTTGTGCGCTTTGGCGGGTTTTTAGTTCGTTACCGACAAACCGAGCGGATATAGTCTGCCGGATAGTTAATTCATCAGGATCGGTGTTGAAGTCTATAAATTCGATCGCTCTGATGGCATCAGCTCCAGTCCAATTTTCTGATTTTAGAAGTTCGATTGTTTCCGTTTTATTCATTGACGCGACAGCCAGATATATTTCTCAACAGTAAGATACTACTGGTTCTAGATCCAATCCGGAAAGTTTTGAAGAACATTCAAACTAAATGACCTAGCTACTAATTGTCGAGCAAATTAACAGATCGGATCTCGATCGAACACTGCAATTGCCACAGTAACAAAGCCAGATTTAGCATCGAGCCGAAACTTTTGTTTGGGTACTAATAGAACATCAGTCTGCGCCGCACATAGAGCAGCTGCTTCAGCGACGCTAGCCGTTCCGACTAGTGCCGATACCAATTGCGACGATCGCGCCACCATGACGGAATTTAGCCGTTCTGGGCTGTATGTTTTTAAAAACCAGCCCGATTCGCGACAACAATCGAGCAATCCCGGCTCATTTGCTTTGCGATCGAGTGTTGCAATTCCCGCAATTGTGGCAAGATCTAGATCGTACTCGGTGAATACTGACTCGATCGCCCGACGGATCGCTAGTTGAGAGACACCCTGCTGACAGCCGATTCCTACCCATAAATACATGTCAAACGAAGTCACTGGTAAAACTCTATATCTAGTCGGTACGCCGATCGGAAATTTGGGCGATCTGACGATGCGGGGACTTCAGGTATTGCGGGATGTCGATACGATCGCGGCTGAAGATACCCGTCATACTGGTAAGTTGCTGCATCATTTTGAGATTAAAACGCCCCAGATCAGCTATCACCAGCATAACGAACAACAGCGCATTCCCGAACTGCTCGATCGATTGCAATCGGGAAAATCGATCGCTTTAGTTACCGATGCGGGGATGCCAGGAATTTCCGATCCTGGTTATTTAATTGTCTCCGCTTGTGTTGCGGCGGGGATTCGAGTAATTCCGATTCCGGGTGTAACGGCGGTAATTACGGCGGTAAGCGCGTCTGGCTTGCCGAGCGATCGATTTGTATTTGAAGGTTTTATCCCGGTTAAGGGACAAGAACGACGAGATCGATTAGAATCGGTTTCGGGCGATGCGCGGACTTTGGTATTTTATGAATCTCCCCATCGGTTGCGCCAAACTTTAGCCGACTTTGCGACGACATTTGGCGAGGATCGGCAGATTGTCATCGGGCGAGAATTGACTAAATTACATGAGGATTTTTGGCGGGGAAGTATTAATTCGGCGATCGAGCATTACACCCACATCGAACCACAGGGGGAATACACGCTCGTGGTGGCTGGCGCGCCTGTGAGCCATCCCACACTGTCGGATGAAGCGATCGAACGCGCTCTAGTCGAGTTGATGCTCAACGATACATCGCGCTCTCAAGCCAGTCGGATCGTCGCCGAACAAATTTCGCAATCGCGCCGCTATGTCTATCAATTAGCACTCGCGATCGATCTCGATGCGGCGAGAAATAATGCCACCCTAACTGAATCCCCAATCTGACAGCTATACTAAACTAATCAATAGTGTTGAGCCGTTAAACTATGCCGCAGCCCGAATGCTTGTTTCCCCATGCTGCGGTAACGCAGGCGACAATTTACCCAATCGGCGTATATTCGCTCTCAGGA
>NZ_JANPLS010000048.1:0-3352 GCF_031422475.1 Chamaesiphon sp. VAR_48_metabat_403 | reverse complement strand
CTGTCAGCCCACAGGAGCAAACCAAATGTGAAAATAGTTGTCGGGCAAGGTGTCCCAAACGTAGGTGTTGACGGGAAGATTCGCCCCAGTGCATAGCCGATTAATGGATAAATCACCAGCGCATAAGCAATAAATACCGCGCCGAGAATGCCGTCAAATCTTCGGCTAGCACGAAAACTCAATCTGTTTCTTGCTACGCCTTCGTATAAAAATAACAAACCTTGAATAATGAATAATGTACCGAATAGATATGCAGGTGGACTGATTGCTATAAAGAAAATTAAATGATAAACAATCCCCGTCCAGAGCCAGAGCAACCCAAGTAGCCCTGAAATAATTTTGTTTCTGGACGGCTTGCGACTTGCTGCCAGGAAAATCACTACGATCGCTACTAAAATGAGTGCAAACTGAATCGGATATATCGCTTGATTGTAATTCTCGAAAATCTGAAGAAATTGTTCGGTGGTGAAAGGAATTTTAGCAATTATGGTTTTGAACGAGATTGTCACCAAACATAGCGCATTTGACTTCATCATCTGTCGCGCCCCAGCGAAGTTGCCAGGGACGCAAGATTTTTAGATAGAGAATCACGAAAATAGTGACAAAAGTGAATAATTGCATTTAATTAAAACTCCGTTGATGATAGATAACTGCGTGTGTGGTGTGAGCGATCGCAAAAATAACCGCTGGCATAATATAAAAAATAGGCCGATAGCGTAAACGTTCTGTGAAGAAGAATTATCTTTGAGATAGGAGACCTGTCGGCATTGAGGACATCGATAATTTCCCCATAGTGCTGATAAGTATCGATGCCAAGTTAAGGGGAAAGAAGTTTGGCAATGTGGACAGACCAATTGTCCTGCCAATTTGGTCGTTGGAAGGTGAGAAATTTGCCGTTCGCAGAGCGTCTCCTTTGGAGAATCGTTGCGTCGATTCATGATTGTTCTCCTAGGTGCCAACGGGTCGAAAGTCGTCGGAAAAATGCAATCGCGGCGATTCTCCAGAGGAGAGGCTTCGCCAACGCGGGGCCAACTAATAAAAATACATAAATCAACGACATATAAATCATAAGTTTTCCTTGATGAGGGCTTGAATACTCCTAACACCAGGATTGTTCTTCTGGAGGATTGTGCAGTAACTCGCGAATATTAGCTTCGATAACTCGATAGCCCACATTGCCATTTAGTCGCTGCCGTCCTTCATTAAAAGTCAGCGTAGGGCTGACCGTAACTGTATGTTCTTTCACCAAATCAAAATCTTTGGAAAGTTGGGCGTATGCCTCACCACTATCGATCTGAGCTTGGATTTTGGCAATGGGCAATCCTAGTTTTTCTGCAATTTCAAATTGCACCTGTCGATCGGCAACATTTGCCAACTCGGTAAAAAATGCCTCCCGAAATGCCCAGATTGATTTTTCAAAGATCTGTGCCGATCGATCTACTAAACTCTTTGTTTCTAGTAGTTGAATTGCATGAAGAAACAGATGGCAGGATGTAGATGAAGGTGGTGTAACTTTCGTCCAAATGTCAGGATGAACGGTAATGTGGTCGAATTTTTTGACGACATCTAGAACGTGGTTGCTATATCCTGCCAATCCACCTCTATCTTGCCAGCGGTTTTCTAGCTTTTCACGAGCCGTACCAAAGACGGAGACGAAGTGGTATTCAATTTCAATTTGGTCTTGAAAGGTTGTTTTCAACTCATTGAGCCGAATTTGAGCAATATAGGCCCAAATACAAAGCACATCAGAAAAGTACAAAATCCGAATAGGTTCCATTTTTATTTTTGGTAGTTATTAGCACTAAATATGAAGGCAAAACCAGGCATGAAAGCCCGCTCGATAAAGCCTTTTAGAAGCGCGGGAAAAGTTAACCACCAATTAGGATAAACAAAAACTAAATGGTCTGCCGCCAAGATTTCTTGTTGCATTTTTACTAAATCAGGCTCTAACTCGCTTACTTTTCTGTATCCAAAAGTCAAAATGGGATTGAAATCTAAATCAATTAGATGTACCAATTTGCAATCTGTTCCAGCTAAATTAGCCTCTTTTTCACAGCTCTCTGCAAGTGTAATACAGAAACTTTTCTTGTCTGGATGTCCGTTGATAATGAGTATTTTTTTCATTATTTTATTTTAAACTATTTTTTATTCGTCCCCCGATCGAATTTTTTTGCGTCTGCATACTTACTCTAATTTCACGACCATCTTGCCGATATTTTTGCCTTCAAATAGGCCGAGAAACGTGCTTACTGCATTGTTGATTCCGACGACTACTGTTTCCTTATTTTTCAATTTGCCAGATCGACAATAGTCACCCACTACATGTTCAAATTCACCCCGACAACCCAGCCAATCACTAACAATTAGCCCTTTCATTGTCAATCGTTTGGTGGTGATATTAAACAGATTGCTCGGCCCAGGTTGGGGCGTTTGGGCGTTGTAGCCAGAGATGCCACCACAGGCGATAATCCGACCATTCACGCGCAATGCTGAGAGCGCGGCTTCGAGCATTTCACCGCCGACATTATCGAAATAAACATCAATCCCGTCTGGTGCTGCTAGGTTTAATTGTTCGAGGATGGAGCCAGTTTTGTAATTGAAAGCAAGGTCGAATCCACATTCTTCTTGCAGAAACTTGACCTTTTCTGGTGAACCAGCAGCACCAATTACCCGACATCCACGCAATTTCGCTAATTGCCCAGCCATATTGCCAACCGCGCCAGCAGCCCCCGAAATAAAGATTACGTCCTCAGCTTTAACGTCTACCAAATACAACCCTGCCCACGCAGTCAGCCCCGTCAGACCGAGCGCACCGAGATAAACTGACAAGGGTTGAATATCGCGGCTGACTCGGTGCAACTCTTGGGGTGTGGCGATGAAATATTCCCGCCAACCGTAGTTGGAAGTGACGACATCACCTGGCTGGAATTCTGGAGCGTGGGATTCAACTACCTCACCGACTGCGCCGCCGCTCATCGGTTTACCCAATTCAAATGGTGGCACATAGGATTTGCCATCATTCATCCGCCCGCGCATGTAGGGATCTACGGACATGTACAGATTGCGAACTAACACCTGCCCATCTTGCAACGGCTCCAGGTGGGTTTGGGTGAGGGCAAAGTTTGCTGGGGTGGGCATCCCTGTGGGGCGAGATATGAGGTGAATCTCACGGCTGATGATATCTGTCATGATTTTTTCTCCTAATTGCTACTTAAATTGTTGGTTGGATGGTTTTTGCTGGAGCTAGTTTTAGTTGAGCCTGGAGATCGATAAGGTGAACGCCAACCAGGTTTGGTAGAACGATATTGGCGGCTCCAACGCGACTATTTGGGCCAATTCCGATCGATCGCAT
>NZ_JANPLS010000047.1:0-13046 GCF_031422475.1 Chamaesiphon sp. VAR_48_metabat_403 | reverse complement strand
CCCCCCCCCACACAAACCCACCCACCCACCCCCCCCGCCCCCTCGCCCCGGGCGGCCGCGGGCCCGGGGGCCGGGGGCCACGGGGGCACGGGGGGACTGGGAGACTGGGGGGACAATGTAAGAACGCTTGTGTCTGAACTCTATCCACTATTCACTATCCACTCTCTAGAACCATTGTCCCCCATTGAAGCGCGAATAGGGCGACAGGATGCGGAGTAACGAATGAGTGACGATCGCACTCAATAGACTAAAGCTAGTATAAAACCCGATAAATCCAGGGATATTAAAGTTTGCTCGATCGATTCCAGGCAAGCCGATAACTTTAATAATCGTTACTAAAAACAGCCCTTCCCACACCGCAGCACCGAATTGTAATAACCCATTCCAGTCGCCATCCCAGCGAAACCGTTGGAGCTGATGATACCCAAAATCCCAGGCTAGTCCGAATATACCTAGATAAATTAAAGTTAGCAATGTTTGTCCGGCGATCGAAGGACTCGATTTAATTACCATTAAGATGGTTAGTAATAGCCCAACTGTAGCCAATAACAACACGCGAATCTGCCAACGACCAAATAAAGTGAAAGTCATAATGTGCTGACGAGGATCGATCTGATTTCAATATTCTATCCAATCTCTACATTCGCGGCAGTAACAAAGTTTTACAAGCGACGATCCCAAACCCCGCCGTCAGCTACTACACTAGAAGTAATGCGTTGGAGAAGAGCATATCGAGACGATCTACGGCAACTTACAAGGATTAAAATCCAATCAGATTAAACAACTGCGGAAGTTATATAACGATAGACTACCAGGCGATCGACTGACTACGCCAGAATTTGCCCAAAAGCTGGCGGCGATTAGTGCAGAAATCGGCGACCCGGTGAGCGTATATATTAATCGGCGCGGACAAATTATTCGTTTGGGCGTAGGAACTCCCCGTCAGACGCAAATTCCACCATTGGAATTACCGCGTTATGGTGCCGAACGGTTGAGTGGGATTCGGTGTATTTCGACTCAGCTCAAATCAGAGATTCCGAGCGAGAGTGCGCTGACAGCGATGGCGTTGCAGCGGCTGGATGCCTTGGTAATTTTAAATATTACTGGTAGCGGCTTTCAAAAGCGGGGTGGGGGTGCGACTGGATACATTCAAGATACCTATCTCGCGCACTTGGTACCGCATCCAGAAATTAACTGGACGATTTCGCCGCCGTTAAGTTTGGATACTATCAGCGACCAAGATTTTCTAGATCTGGTTGATGGCATTGAAAGCGAATACGCACGAGATGTCGCGAATCAAAATGTCGCTGCTGAAACCGATCGAGTATTATTGGTTGGTGTCAAAACCGACTATGTGACTACT
This sequence comes from Chamaesiphon sp. VAR_48_metabat_403, assembly GCF_031422475.1. Lineage (NCBI taxonomy): Bacteria > Bacillati > Cyanobacteriota > Cyanophyceae > Gomontiellales > Chamaesiphonaceae > Chamaesiphon > Chamaesiphon sp. VAR_48_metabat_403. Next base: position 11,683 of record NZ_JANPLS010000047.1, on the reverse strand, counting down.
CAACGGTTTAATGATGGCTTGGAAGAACTCGTCCGATTGGTCGAAACTGCTGGCGGTGAAGTCCTGCAAACCGTCCAGCAAAAACGATCGAAACCCCACCCGCAAACCGTTGTCGGCGAAGGGAAAATTCAAGAAATTGCTCTCGCCGCTCAAAAAATCGGTGCGAACTTAATCGTCTTTGACTGCAATCTGTCCCCCAGCCAAGGGCGGAATCTCGAAACTCAAACTGGGATTCGGGTAGTAGACAGAACTGAGGTGATCTTAGATATCTTCGCCCAGCGCGCGCAATCTGGTGCTGGTAAATTGCAAGTCGAGCTAGCCCAACTAGAGTACATGCTGCCGCGCCTGACTGGGCGGGGACTAGCAATGTCTCGTCAAGGTGGCGGTATCGGTACGAGAGGGCCTGGAGAGACTAAATTAGAGACCGAACGCCGGACGATTCAAAAGCGGATTTCGCGGCTCCAGCAGGACGTGAATCAGCTCCAAGCGCATCGTTCGCGGCTGCGGCTCCAACGGCAGCATCACGATGTCCCATCCGTCGCTCTAGTCGGGTATACAAATGCGGGCAAATCTACGCTACTCAATACGCTCACAAATTCCGAAGTCTACATCGCCGACCAATTATTTGCGACTCTCGATCCGACGACGCGGCGGTTTCAGGTACCAGCAAGTAACAGTGGAGACTTACGGCAGATTCTCCTCACCGATACGGTGGGATTCATCCACGAGCTACCACCGCCGCTAATGGATGCTTTCCGCGCTACCCTAGAAGAAGTAACCGAAGCTGATGCGCTGATTCATTTAATCGATCTGTCCCATCCAGCTTGGCACAGCCATATTCGCTCGGTGATGGGGATTTTGAGTGAGATGCCGATCGCACCTGGGCCATCGCTAATCGTGTTTAATAAGATCGATCGGGTAGATAGCGAACGATTGGCGCAAGCTGGGGAAGAATTTCCTAATGCCGTCTTTATTTCTGCCTCAGAACGATTGAGCCTGGAAACTCTCCGCCAGCGAGTCGGACAGCTCATCGCTTATACGGTTGCAGCTTAACTTTGCTGTCGCGAAATTGTCACAGCGAAGAAATCGATTCCGCAAAGCGGAGACTACGCCAACTATTTAACCGACCTTACAGATTGAATTATGACTTTTTAGTTACCTTTTACTCTGTAGACCGATCGTTCTACAGGTTAGACTGTTGGCATCTGTACTTGAAAGAAACTTAACTAATCTAGTTTCACGAGAGCATACAGGGTGGTTTAATCGATCGTGCAGGAGTCGATCGGCGTTAAATTTTACGATTGACTCCTTTGCCTTTTCCCTAAACCCATATCAGTCTTTATCCCGATCGTCACTTTTAACTTAACTCAGTCCCTCAATCCTCCCATTACTAAATTTGGGAGAAGTTGTTGCATTTTAATAGGATCTTTGTTACAATTCTTAATAAGAGACAACAAACAGCTTTACAATTCAACATTAACAGCCGGATCGGGGATTGACAGCGATATCGCACTAGTTTTTGTCAGAGTCTAAGGAACGAGTTTTCTCCTCCCAACACAGCTATCTTACCAACAGGTCGATCGATCTGTTGGTTTTTCCATGACATCGCATCTTGAAATCGAGACATAGTTATTAGTGTTTTCGTGGATAGTGGATAGTGGATAGAGTTTGAACACCTCCCACACACCCCATCCCCCATCTCCCCGCTCCCAAGCGTAAGTTAAAATCTTTGCTCGAATTCAACGATGGCGCGATTTTCGCCGAAGAGATTGGTAGAGCCTCGGAGCAAAATTTGGTCGTTGACGCGATAGCGGAGACTGTAGTATGGTGATTCGCTATTGGTAAGGATCTTAAAGATCGAGGCAGAGATTTTGGGGGTAATTTCGGTACCGACTTCGGCAGCAATGCCGAAGGTTGAATTATTATTGGTTTTGGAATCGGTGGTAATAGTCGGAAACAGTCGAAAATCGCTGAGGCTGAAGACATCGCTGATGCGATCTTGAAGACTATTGAGCAGCGTAGAACTGGCAAGGCTGACTACTCCCAGCCCGATATCGCCGCCAGAGGTGAGGCGTTCGGCAATTGCCCCACCGAGCAGCAGGACGATTTCTGATTGGGTGCGGGCGGGGGTGCTGGTGAGTTCGAGTCTTTGGGTGAGTTGGCTGGCTAATCCGGCGACGCGGGCTTCGACTTGGACGGTTTGGACGGAACCTAAGCTGGTAGTATAAAATTCGGCAGGTCGATCGATTTCACCGTTGGTAACTGTACGGGCGATCGAATTACGCTGGGCAAAGGGGCTGGAGGCACTTTCGAGGGTTTTGGCAAAGAGGCGTAGGTTAAGTACAGGATCTGTGCCTAGTGTGGGGAAAAAGTCGGCGGTTTGTTCGCCGCTGGCGAGTCTAAATTGGGTGGTGAAAAGGTTGACGGAGCCTTTTTGGAGTTGTACTTGTCCGAAGGGACGGGGGTTATCGATGGTACCATCAAGATCGATTTTGCCTGTGGCGATGAAGCTCAGAATTGGCGCGCGGGTAATTTGGAGGTTATCGCCGAGGGTAATTTGGAGATTGCGGAGCTGGGTGGAGTTGGGGTTGGGTGCTTCGGGAATTACTGGCTGAATGCCTAATATGGTACTGGTAGTGGTGCTAGATGAGTCGGGTAAGAAAACTTGTCCGTCGCTGAGTCGGACATCACCAGTCAGGATCGGGTTGAGTGCGGTACCGAGGATCGTCAATTTACCATTGACATCGCCTTTATATTTGTCTTTAAGATCGATCGCGATGCCATTCATTTGGAGAGTGAGCTGTTGGCTGGGTTCGATCGAAAATGAGTCCGAAATCGGAATAATTCCAGCGATCGCAATTTGCCCGCGATTGAATTTCCCAGTTAATTTTTGCACCTCGACTCGATCGAAATCAAAGATAATTTCGCCATTAATATCGGTGAGGGGTTCGGGGATGGCAACACTTTGAATTCTACCTTTAGTAATAGTTGCCGTTCCGCTAGCGGTAAGGGTTTCGATGCCGCCTTTAGGCTTCATTTTGCCATCGATCTTGAGGGCAATTTTACCTTGTCCGTCGAGCCAGCGCAGTTGTTGTTTGCTGAAGACATCGAGAATTTGTAAGCCCTGATTTTGAAGGCTCAAATCGATTTTAATATCGTTATTGGCGGGTGGGGTGAGGGCAAAGGGGAGTTGATAGGGGATACTCCCAGTAATTTTAATCCGATCTTCGCGAGCGACGAGCGGACTGTTGGCAAAGGTGGCATCGCTGGCGAAATTGAGTCGCCCATCGCTATAGTTGAAGTTACCTGCAACACCTTGCAGTTTGGTGTTATTTAGTTGGGCGTTAGTGAGGGAGGCTTCGCCATTGAGGCGAGGATTGGCGAGAGTGCCACCGATCTGGGCAGAAAGGTTGATGCCACCATCAATATCTACAGGGATGTTGATGAGGCTGGTAAGGGACTGAACGGGAAAGTTTTGGATGTTGACTTTAGCGTTTTGATTATCGACTCCAAAGTCGCCTGAGATCGTAATTTGGCTATTTTCGATCGTCAGTTCGAGCGGTTCGAGACGTAGTTTACCATTGTTCCAGTTGCCTGCGACGCGGAGCCGATCGAGGTTGTAGCGTTCGAGCTGCCATTTGGAGCCGGAAATGTTGAAGTTGCTGGTGAGTCCGGTTTTGGGGTTACTCGCGATCGCAAAATCGCCGCTAAAGTCGCCCTGGAGGTTGCCCAAATCGGGGATGATATCGTCGGTTTGTTGGCGATCTGTTTCGCGGTTGAGCCACTTGCGGAGTTCGGAGAGGCTGCGGAGTTCGGTATTCAGCGACTGAGGGCGATTGGCGAGCTTGGCTGTTTTGGTGCCTAAATCGGCAGCCGTGCCGTATTTGCGGCGCGGGAAGGGTGTAAATAGATCGGCGGTGCTAAAAATCTGGAGGAGATTGCGAATATCTTCAATACTACCGCTGGGAACTTGGAGTTTGGCTTGGAAGGTGGGGGTAATTGCACTAGGATCGAAGCTGGCATCGATTTTGTAGGTATATGCGCCGCGTTGGATTTCGGTATTATTGAGAGCGATTGTGCCGTTAGCATAGCGGAAATTGGCGAGGAGTCGATCGCCTTGAAATGCGCCGAAAATTGGATTGGTAATTTCGATCCGATCGCCTGTAACTTGATAGTTCTTGAGATCGACGGTAATGTTACCTGCGGCGTTTCCATCAAATCTATATGCTTTTACGCCCGCATTTTTAGGAATAAAGGGTTGTAATAAAGCTAGCGGCAATCGTTCGATATTAATATCAAGTTTTTTATCGACAACGGTGCCTGTAGCGATCGCATCGCGTTGTTGAACCTCGAAGCTTTGGGGTTGTAAATTGCGATCGAGTGTCAATGCTAACCTGTCGGTTTTACCAGTGAAGGCAATATCTACGCCTTGTCCGGGGTTTGCTTGAATATTTCCGATTAAATTAGGATCGAATTTTAAGCTCCCGACTTGAAAATTAGTTAATTTGGTTTGTCCTGCTACCTGGAGATTGGCTAGGCTGTTATTCTGAAAGTCGCCGCCAATCTGTAAGTTAGCATTTAGCTTCCCGGCTAGTCCATCGAGTTTAGTAACATTAGATGGGGCGAATTTTGCCAGTTCGCTAATATTTAAACTGTCGGTAACAATTCGACTCTGCCATTTACCCCGATCGACAATTAGATTATTAACTTGAATATTACCACCAAGAATATTTTGAATTCTGCCGTTACCATTGGCTTGAATTCGCTCTAATTCGGGATTTTTAAGGTTGCCTGCTGCTTGAAAATTGCCAGATAGTAATCCTACCTGAATTGCCGCAGGTAAAGCGCGGTTTACTTCTCCTAATTTTAAGCCCTTAATGGCGAGATTGCTTTGCCAAGCTCCCGCACTAATTCTCAGATCGGCTGCTTTAATTTCGCCACCGTTAGCTAATTTTAATTTACCATTCCCACTAACCTGAATTTCGGACGGGACTAATTTATTGACATTTCCAGCGACATTAAAGTTACCGCTAATTTTACTAGTTTTAAACTGGGGTGGCGAACTATTAATATTACCTACTTTAAAGTTAGCGATCTCTAAATTGCTCGACCAATTACCCCGATCTAATTTAAGATTTTCTGCCCGAATTTTACTGTCGGCAAGCTGAAGTTCGCCATTACCTGCTAACTGCAATCGATTGAGATTAAATTTAGCTAATTCGCCAGCAGCAGTAAAATTACCTTGCAATTTGGCTGCGGTTAATTCTGCTGGAATTTGATCGATTGCATCGCCTATCTTCAACCGATTTACTTCAAAATTGCCTCGCCACTTGCCTGCGCTAACTTCTAGTTGTCTTGCTTGAATTGTCCCGTCGGCAAAGCTCAATTTACCATTACCAGTTAAGGCAATCTGTTCTGGCTGGAGCTGTTGTAAATTACCTGCGACTTTTAGATCGGCAGTTAATTTTGCTTGTCGATATTTGAGGGGGATTTGTGGAGCTAACCCACCGAGTAATAATGATGAAGCTTGAATAGTTCCTTGCCATTTACCGCGATTTAACTCTAAATTAGTACCGATAACTTTGCCCTGCGGCAGATCGATCGACCCAGTTCCGATTCCGCGCAAAGATTCTGGAGCAAACGAGTTGAGATTGCCAGCAAGATTAAATTTTCCATTCAATCGTCCGCCAATTTGAGGATTGAGTGCAGCAAGGTTGAGATTATTAGTTATAAATATCCCTTGCCAATTCCCATTAACAACCGAGATATTATTTGACTTAATTTCGCCAGCTTTAAGTTTAATTTTACCTTGCCCTTGCGCGGCGATCGTCTGCGGGCTAATTTTTGTGATATTATTCCCACTAACATTAAAACTACCACTAATAATCCCTGCGGGTAATCGAACTGTATTCTTAGCTGCAAGCGATAAACTATCTCGATCTAAATTGTTAGGTACTAGCTGCTGGAGATCGAGGGCATTACTACTCAGATTAGCTTGCCATGCACCGCGATCGATATTAATCCGATCGGCTGTAACTTTCCCGGCTGGTAACTGTAACTTTAATTGCCCTTGCGCCTGAATTCTATCGATTACCAGCTCGTTATTTAAACCCGTCGCTCGAATGTTTCCAGTTAATTTACCACGATAATTAGGTGCTAACTTTACCCCGCCAATTTTAGCCAATTGCTGCGAATCTATCGCCTGCGGTTGTAAATTAAGTTGCCAATTTGTTTTCGTTACCTCCCCCGTCGCCTGTACCTTGCCCCCCGCCGCCGCCAACGTCGCACCCTTAACGATCGTTTTCCCCTGTGGGGTAATCTGGAGATCTGCAACTAGGGGATAAGTCGCCTGAGGAGCAATCACCTTCAGATTGGTGTTAATATCGGCTCCAGTGCCCCCAATCGTCCCCGTTACCGCTGCTTCCCCCATCCGCACTCCTGCGGGGAATTTGGCACCGTACAGGCGCAATAAGGCATCGCCTTGAAGCCGCTCCGCTCGGACTTGAAAATTGGTTGTAGGTGTTTTTAAAAACTGAACTTCCCCTTGCGTGGTTATTTTACCACCGAGTTTAGGTTGGGCGATCGCATTTAATTTAATTCGACCATCTGCCAATCTAAAATTACCATTAACCCGATCGATCTGCACCCGATCTACTTGACTGAGTTGACTATTATTAAACTTACCCGTTAAAATCGGACGGTCTAATTTTCCTGTTAATTGCAATTCGGCAACAGCAGTACCAGCCAATGAGAAAGGTGACTTAACATCGATACTTTTAAAAACGTCCGATAGTGCGATCGGTGCAGTTTTCGCAGTTAATTGATATCCCGTTGTATAATCGAGCGTACCCTTAACAACTCCAGCCACTCGATCGTATTTAGTGGTAACACCATTAAATTTAACAGCCCGTTCCGATACATTAATAAAGCCATTAACTTCATCTAGACTGCGCGGTACATTATTAATAACAATTTTGCCATCGCGTACTAATAAGTCACTATTAATTCGCAGATATTTTCCTGGTAAAATTGCCAAATTTAGATCGCCATCCACCGTACCGCGCGCAATTGTCACCTCCGGAATCTTTACGATCCGAGTTGCCGCTACCGCATCTAATTTTTGCCCCTTAACTACTAATTCTGTCTCCCCATTCGCCAGCGCACTTTCACCCCGAACGCTAACCTGTCCGCTATCTCCAACCTGCGCCCCCCCATCGAACTTAACTCGATCTTGACGATCGTTAACATTAGCTTCAAGATTAATTTTACTAATCGCGATCGGTTGAGGATTCTGACTATAAGGGACGATCGTCACCTTAGCATTATTAACCGCGATCGTACCGACCTGAATTTTAACTGGCGGTGGAGCTTGTTTATCTTGCGTGGGAATATTTACCCAATTACCCCCAACATTTTGGGCTAAATAAATACTCGGATTAATCAACCGCACATCTAACTTCAACGTGCGATCGAATAATAGCTGAATTGGATTAAAACTAACGATCGTCTCTGGAGCATCGATCGAATTGAGATCGCTACCATTTGCCGGAATTTTTGCATCTTTAAAATGCACCTCATTCAACCACAAACTATCAATTCTACCCAAGCTCACCGGACGTTTGAGACTCTTAGTTAGCTCTTGCGAAACTAACGGCGACAGATTATCTTTCGCCCACCATTGCCCCCAACAGATCGCCCCTATTAATAATAAGAATAAGCCCAAACCAACCTTGCTGCCAGTTTTTAGAAACAACTTCAGCCATCGACGCGATTTATCTGGTGAATTATTTTTCAATTGAGGCTTGAATTACGACTAAGATTAATCGGTTGGCTGAGAGGATGTCTGAAAAGTTTTTTTGATATGAATCGTAGATCTAAATCCCCTGTCTTGTCTACCAAAACCGTCGGGGAACAGAGGCGTGCGGGAGCCGCTAAATCCCCCTATCCAAGGGGGACTTCCGGATCCGGGTTCCCCCCTTGGAAAGGGGGGCTAGGGGGATTTCTAGGGTTTAAGCTTAAAAGAATTGACTTTTCAGACACCCTCTGAGTTGCTTTAAATCGATATTGAGAGCCAAGTCTAACCGCGAGAGCTACAAATTAAGCTAGCAGATTCGCAAATGCACAGATGGTGCCAACATATACACATCAGAGCGATTGCCACTCAGATATTGTGCCCAATATTAACATCCGATCGCTACGACTACAATTCTCATTCGCCGCTACTTCATGCCTAGCAACGATCCTGAATATCTTGAATGCAGAAAGCGATCGGATGTTCCAATTTGCACTAAACGATCTATTTAATTATGTCACTAAAAAATTGGTTGTGAGCATCAGCTCACAACCAGCTTGCAACAGTTGAAACCGTTACTTAGAGCTAATCTTCACCAACTAGAGTACGATCGTCAAGCTTTAACAGTCCCCATGCGAGAGCGTTTCTGCGTTGACTTTGTACTAACTGCGAGTCGTAAGAGGACATTTTCCACTCCCGCGCGCCCTTGCCTGAGATGAATTGAGTCGTTCTTCATCATAAATAGAAAATTCGCCCCCAACAGCATCGCCTCAATTTCAAAAACTGCCAAATCGACATCTGCAAGGGGATCTAGCTCTCCGAGATCTTGCGCCTCCAGAATACATTGCCTCAATAATGCCAGCCAGGTGCCAATTATCTCAACGACTCGATCTCGTGCTGGGCCAGGGCGTGTGTCGAGTTCTGCGGCAACTGCTGAAAAAAAACACCCCCCTGGAAAAACTCTGCGTTCGAGATGTGCAAGAAACGAATTAACCAGTGCCTTGAGTCGCTCGGTTCCGGCTGGTGCCGTCAGTGCAGGCTGAAGTACTTCGCGATTGAAAATTATGGCTGCCATTTCAATTGTTGCCAATTCCAGTTCTTCTTTAGATTTGAAGTGTGCGTAGAGTCCACTCTTGCTCATCCCGACTTCAGCCGCTAAGTCTCCAATCGACAAGCCAGCCAGTCCTTTCGTTGTTGCCATTTTAGCCGCAGTCAGCAAAATGGTGGTGCGACTATCTTGCCCTCTTAAAAGGCGGGAACCGCTGTCTTCCGAACTGTTTTTTGAGGATGAAGCGACTTTCATAATTTGAATCGAAACTTACGACTTGACAATAGCACGACCGTTCGTTATTATAATCTAAATTACAAACCGGAGAAAAGCTATGCCCTTAGTAAATGTAAAAGTAATCGAAGGCGTTTTAACATCAGCACAAAAGCAGGAAATCATCCGCAAGCTGACTGATACGATGGTATCGATCGAAGGCGAGAACGTGCGCCCAGTGACGTGGGTGGTTATCGAAGAAGTCAAGAGCGGCGACTGGGGCATTGGGGGCAATCCGCTCACCACTAGCGACGCTCTGGCACTTGTGGCAGGTAAGTAACCATGCAACCAGATGTGTAGCAAAACTTGAAGCGCAGAATGTGGGGCGAGTAGTAACACGAACGATCGCTATTTACTAAATCCGCTCCCCATCTCAATACTGGCTGCTAATAGTTGCTCGATCGAGTTTAATAATTCTACCTGCCCCCAGTTTTGAGCTAAACTAGCTGCGATCGCTAATCCCCCCGCACCGACACCTTCTTTGACAAAACCCCGCTCGTAGACTTGCAGTTGGGGATATTGGGAATTGGCAAAACTCAACCGCGTAGAGATTAACGGAATCTGGGGAATTAATTTAGCTAGGGCGACAGTATTGCCAGATCGATCGTTAGCTACCCAATCAGTCGTCCCGACGACGATTTGAGCCGTGTCGATCGCGATTCCTCGTTGGCGAAGCCTCTCCCCTGGAGAATCGAGTCCAATTGCTTGAATTAGAGCTGCTACAGCCAACATTTGCGTTCCCCCAGCCAATAACACACCACAGCTTTTACTGGCGGAAATTGCCATCCCAGCAACGACAATTTGCATCGGATCGCCAATGGCTGCTACTAATTCTAACGGCGACAGGGGTAAATTTAAGCCAGCTAATCCCCGCTCGACAAGATCCCATTTTTGCTGATGATTGCAGACTGGGTGAGAGCTATTGACTTTACCCGCTGCATCGATGCCCAAACCCATCAGTAAACTCAATGCGGTAGTCGTACCCCCCACCACACATTCCCCGATGACAATATAGCCATCTTTTGCATCAGCGGCTAATTTCTCACCCCATAATAAACCCTGCCGATACAATCGATCGACAACAGCCAATGGCAACGCAGCACCCGTCGTCAGACAAGCCGCTGGCATTCCACCCAAATCTATATGGGGGACGCTCGGCGGTGTTGGTAAACCAGCATTAAAGATATATAAAGGTAAATCTAATGCGGCGACGATTGCACGAGCAATATATACAGGCGATGCCCCCGCAATCAGCGGCGGTAACGGATACTCAGGATCGAGTCGTACCCCATTAGCTAAAAATTCAGCATCTGCGATCGCAGTATACTTCCGATCTTCAGGTGTTTTACCAGCAGCCGAAATTCCTGGAATCAGACAAGTATCTGTAAACCCCAACACACAAGCAAATACTGGCAATTTGCCCCGATACCGCGCCAACCACTGTTGTGCCTGTAATGGTTGGGTATGGATCTGAATCATTGAGTTGGGAGTAGGGAGGCATGGTAGTAGATATTATAGTGGATGATTTCCAAAAAAATCCCCTCCTCGGAGGGGTGCCCAAAGGGCGGGGTGGGTAAAATCTCCGCATCCCACAAATCACATCCCAACGATCGCTATCCAAGAATTAGCACAGTTGGGGGTATGTAAACTAGATTTGGAGTTGATAGCTAGCAGCCGAGATCTACCCACCCCGCCTTTCAGGCACCCCTCCGAGGAGGGGATTTTCCGATCGAGCCAATGTTACATGTTTCAGTCTGGCGGGTACCTTAGAGGTACAACAATCGCGCTGACAATCTCCAAGAGTCGCTCGAACATAAAACATAATTGGTGAATCGGGTGCGATTTATGGTTAAAAACGCGACTGAGATATTTAACTCGATTCGGGAACAAGTCGAGCAAATTTCTGCTGATTGGGAAAGTTTTGCAGCGAAGGTGGGGGCGGAGCTTCCCGATAGTTACCAAGCGGAATTACAACAGCTAGCAACAGATTTGACGGATGCAAAGGATGTGCTCTGTGATGAATTGGCGCATCCGACCTTAATTTTAGCTACAACTGGCACGACTAGTAGCGGTAAAAGTACGCTGGTGAATTTGCTCTGTGGGGCAGAAATATTGCCCGTGGCGGTACAAGAAATGAGTGCGGGGGTAGTGACGGTAGAATATAGCGAGACTCCCGCTCTAGCGATTCACGATACCCCTGGCGCGATGTGGGAATGTGGGAGGTGGGAAAATCTCAGTGATGCAGGTATTTACGATCGAGTCGATCGATTGATGAAGACTTATCTTCAAAGCAAGAGAGATGAGCAAACAGGCGTAGCTTGTCCTCAGTCTACGATCTATTATCCCTTCCGACTGGTCAAAGAGTCAAGTTTACTCGATTTACCGCCAGGTACGACGGTAAAAATTATGGATTTACCAGGATTGGCTTATGTGGGCGATGAAGGTAACGCCGCCGTAATTAGAAATTCGCGGGATGCTCTATGTTTAGTCACATATAATAGCGCGGAAACCGATCGATCTAAGGTGGCTAAACTTTTAGATGAAGTGGTAGAGCAGGTGAAAGAATTGGG
>NZ_JANPLS010000046.1:0-2111 GCF_031422475.1 Chamaesiphon sp. VAR_48_metabat_403 | reverse complement strand
ATCCTCGAGGTCGTGCATCCGCTCCTTCAACAGCGGATCGTCGATGCTCAAACCAGATTGGCAAGCGTCACCCTCGATTACGAGCTGCGCGTTAAGATTTCTCAAGTCTGCTCTGATTGCGATGTAGACGGCTTACGCGGCGATATCGTCACCAATCGCGCGGCTAAGGCTTTAGCCGCCTTTGAAGGGCGGACAGAGGTCACTCTGGACGATATCAGCCGGATTATCGCTCTCTGTCTGCGTCACCGACTCCGCAAAGATCCGCTCGAATCGATCGATTCTGGTTATAAGGTAAATAAAGTCTTTGCCGAAGTATTCGGGGTCGAGCTAGAAAAATAAGGGACGCGCGATCGATTCCCTAGCAAAAATCAACCAAATACCCGTCATTAAAGGGGCGATTCGAGCTTTTGTCTTGTGTCGTGCTTTTGTAACGATTTATCAAAATATCATCCAAAAGGTGGCATTGTTATTTCATCGCATGTTGCCTAGCTTTTCCCGCTGTGAGAGGTTGGATCTTGAATTTTGTAAGATCGAGAACTATTTTTTCAAAATCTGTTACTTTTGGTGTATAGTGATTCGTAACTAAAACGTGTTTGAGGTAATGGGTCAGTAAACAGCTAAAACTGACACCGATACCATGAAACCGATGTTACCCAATCCCCCAAGAATTATTCATGACTTCTTCCCTTTCGACCGCGATCGCAAAACTAAACTCTCCGAAATGGAGTTCTGTTGGTAAAATTTCCTTCGCTACCACTGGATTGGCACTGATCGCAACTGCGTTAGGTGCTACGAGTGCAGGTGCTGCAACATTTACAATTCCATCGTTAACCGTTTTCGGTAATGATATTAGCTCTGGGCCATCTTTCACAGTTTCTGATGACTTTGCAGGAGCAGATCTAATTAGCCTGGAAGCTTCCGGTATAGTCGATCTGGCTACTGACGAGCCGCCGTTGGGCTATTTCACCAATGCGGCTGGTATTGCAACTCAGCCCACATTTGCGGGTCAGAGTCCTGGAGGGTCTGCGACTGGACCAGGTGGGTTTAATTTTGGTGCCCTATTATTGGGTAATAATACATTAGGATTCTTTAATGTATTTCCAGCAAATTCGTCTCAATCACCAAGTCTTTCGCTCAATGGTGTTACGCTGGCTTCTCTAGGCTTTACCGGTGGTTTTGCCAATGGTACAGTGCTTGAGTTCCGAGTAAATGATGTGACCTCTCGTCTTAATAACGCGGGATCGTATAACGTAGCTGGTTCGCTGGCATCAACTGAGGTTCCCGAACCATTTACAGTTATTGGTACTCTTATTGGTGGTACGGCAGCAGTTCGCCTCAGAAAACAACTAAAATCTGCTCAAAAATAATCAACCCGATTGCGGCAAGATTTGAGTAAATTCCAAATCGCTCGTGTTTGACAAGAGGCGAGATACAGCTATAGCTGTATCTCGCCTTTCTCAATTAAGTAGGTGCGAGGGTAAGTAGTAAACTAGGCACTAGAAATCAGATAAAACTTAAATAACATTTTTTATATGTGATATCTGAATAAAATTCAGCTTTTCTGTAGCGATCGCTACAACATCGATCGAAATCTGCTGGATCGATCGATTCTTCTGCTAACAACTACCTTTGATTTGTCCCAGCAACGACTGAAGATCTACTGTTGTCATCCGCGCACCGGGAATGGTCACTAGTCGAGACGAAGCCATCGAACCCAACCTCCCGGAAGTTTCCCAGTCCATGCCGTTGGTGATGCCGTATAGTAAGCCACCTGCATACATATCGCCAGCTCCGACAGTATCGATCGCGTTGACGGGGAAAGGTGCGATTTCAATTAATGCGGTACCATCAAAAACTAATGAGCCTTTGGCACCGAGGGTGAGCGCAAAAGTTTGGGAAATGGTTTTTAAGTAATCGATCGCACTGACTAAATATTGAGTTCCCGCTAACTCGAATGCTTCGCTTTCATTGGCAAATAATAAATCGACTCCAGAGCCAATCATCTCTAAGAGTCCGGCTCTGAAGAACTTTGCCATATTCTGGTCGGAGAGGGTGATGGCAACTTTACGACCTGCATTCGTGGCAATATCTCTAGCTTTAATTGCGGCTTG
>NZ_JANPLS010000045.1:0-17544 GCF_031422475.1 Chamaesiphon sp. VAR_48_metabat_403 | reverse complement strand
ATTGCAGTGCGTCGTTCCCGTGAGCCTCCGCATGTAGACCTACGGTGTATACACAAGTCGGCTGGACTTCGTTTTTAGATCTAAATCCCCCAACCCCCAAGGATGCGGGGGCTTTCAAAGTCCCCCTTTTCAAGGGGGATTCAGGGGGATTTCTAGGGTTTTCGCTTTTATCCAAACTTGTGTATACACGGTAGCCTCCAGGGAGGGGATTTTTCCACTCCTTACTCCTTACTCCCATTACCTCTCCCCCTCTAAATAAGGCTTAAACAACCCAGCGGGAGTCCATTGAATCGCGCCATCGCGCCCGGTGTAATAAACCCGAACTTGATTTTTTTCTAACAGCTTGACTGTTTCTGGATCGGGATTTGCAGTAGCCGCAATCGCCACTTGAGGCTGAATTTTAGAGATCGATCGAGCTGTTAATCGGCCCCCACTCCAAAATAGAGTTGAGGCGGGAGTAAGTTGTTCGAGATCGATCGCCGATTGGGTGAGATCTCCGGTATCATTGCCGATAAATAACCATTTTTGATTGACTTCAGGAATGGCAATTTGAAAGATAACCGGATTGGTTTTGATGGTGGTAATTTCCAGGCGATCGAATTTTTGAGTTTTACCTATTAATAATGGCTCGAATTGGATCGTTCCGGTATTATCGATCGTCCCGCCGATCCGATAGAATTTTTGAATTGGCATCGTTTGGGCTAGGGTTTGCCAACTATTTAAGGCAGAAAGATCGAGGTTAGAATCGATGGCTCGATCGACTCGATTGATGGCTTGTTGTTGTAAAAATGGTAAGACAATAAACCTCGCCATACTTTCGTTACCGCTATTAATTAAAATTGTCTGTCCGCGATCTTGGATAACTAAAATCTGGCGATCTTTGCCTGCTAAAGCGGTAATTTGAAACTCGTTGGTTTTCCAGATAGCTAAGGGAATTAATACTAATAGAAGTCCGGCTAATGCGGCCACTCGCCACTCTTTTTGCCAGCGCGGTATCGCCCAGACGCTCAGAATAATGCCATATAATGCAGCTAATTGCCAGATCTCAATTTGCCCGACTGCAAATGATGTCCCTGGTAAATAATTAAATAACTCGACAATCCAAATTAAGAGCTGAGTCGGTATATATAACAGCCACGACACCGCACTCCCCGCGATCGGAATTATCGCACCGATTAATGCCCCGATCGTGCCACCGATACTAATAATACTAATCAGTGGGCTAGTAAGAATATTTGCAGGCAAACTATAGAGTGGAAAGACTTTAAACACATATAATTGAATCGGTAAAGTCCAAATCGTCGCCGCTAACGGTACGGTAATTAAATCGGCAATTGTCGGTGGCAACCAATCTAACTTTTGTTGTAACGGTTCGACAGTGACAATCAATCCTAATGTTGCCAAAAAACTCAATTCAAATCCAATATCCCAAATCAATAACGGATCGATAATTAACAGTAAAGTTCCGGCAATAAATAACGAACCGAGCGGATCGATTTTGCGCTGAGTTCGCAACCCGATTAACACCGCCATCCCCATCACCACCGAGCGCACTACCGCAGGCTGAAAACCAGTCAAACCCAAGAAAATTAGTAGAGCTACCCCACCAACATTCGACTGTTGCACCGCCGACAATCGCTTGCGAGTGAGCGCGAGGATGGCATTCAGAATCAACGAAACCTGAAATCCAGACGCAGCCAGCGCATGAGCCAATCCTACCCGCACAAACCTGTCACGTAAATCGTAAGGTAAATCTACCGCATCCGATCCTAGCACCATTGCCGTCACCAGCGGCCCGATCGGCACATCCAGCCACTTTACCTGCGCCGCTACAATCCGAGCGCGCAACTTTCCCCAACTCCATTGCTGTGTCTGACTTTCATCTGGTACCCGCAGTTGTACCCCCCGCATTCCCGCAAAGCCACCCGCTTGAGAGAGATAATTGCGGAAACTAAACCCACCCGGATTAGCATTTGCTTCGGGTAAATACAACGTCCCGGTAATCGACACATCTACCCCCGGTTGTAAGCCCGTCCCGCTCTGTAATGGTACTGTCACGTACACCCGACCGCTAACGGCTCTACTCACGTCCGCAGGGCGCAATTTCTCACCCTGGATCTCATTTAATTGAGTGGCATCGAGCCAGAATTGACTATTTTGATTGCGGGTAACGCGGGGATAACTAGCAACTACCCCCTGCACGATCGTAAACTGGGTCGTACCGCGTTCGGCAGTAGCCGGAATATAAGTACTAATATCGTTATTCGCTAGCTTGGGAATTCGTAATTCTAGATAAAAACTAGCACATCCAGCGATCGCGATCGCCACTAATAAAAGTCGCCAATTGGGACTTTTTTTCCAGTATCGCGGCAGCAGCCATGCGATCGGTATCCCTAAAATTGGTAGTCCCCATCTCGCCCACGGATTGCAGGTAACGATTAAACCAATGATAAAAGCCAGACAAAGGACGATCGCAGCTTGGGGATTCCGCATCAGACAGGTATCAATGATTTAGCGATTGGTATTTAATGTTTGCCAGCCGCTGGAGACAGATAACCGCGATTACCCTGAGGGCGTGGAAGGATGGGACATCGATCGAACTCTATAGCTGTGCATGACAACTCAGACAACGGGTTGCCAATCGCTACGGGTGAAGAGGGACTTGAACCCCCGACCGACTGCTTAGAAGGCAGTTGCTCTATCCGACTGAGCTATTCACCCACATTAGCACTATAGTATAACATACCTCGCGCACAATTTTAGCAATGTCAAGTGTAAAATATCTGAAAAGATGTTGGCAAGCCGATCGCCGCAGTTAGCGAGATCGGCAATATTACTCTAGGTATTCTCCGGCTAGTTGAGATTAAATAATAATATATTTTATCGTTCTCGCAGTGTGAAATTTGCCCATTCAAGTAAATCGATTACCGATCTAGAATCAGTCAATATTGAGATCGCTGCCATTCCCGATCGTCAGCTCGCCGGATTGAGACTTACTTATCAAGACCGAACCTACGATCTAATTCGGATTTTTGGCGATCGTCAGCTCGATCTAGCCCAACAACAGTTCCAAGATCTCAGCTTAAAACAAAATGCGGCGGGAATGTTGGCAACCCCAGATAAATATTTACTCGTGCGGGAAGTTGGCTATTATTCATTATGGGCATTCGCTAGTGCCCACCAGCAACCGATCGTGCTGGGCAGAGCCAATCTGGTAGAGCGTCGAGCGGAAACTAGTTTAGAATTGCAACAAGCGAGTATGTGGCTGTTGCAAGAAATCTGGTTGCAATGGCAAGAATTATTAGGTACCAGACAGTTGCAAATATTTAGCGAAAATTTAATTGCGATCGCACCCCAACTTCAGTCTCGCACCGATCTCGATCGATTATTGGCAATGTCTCCCATGACTCCCATCGCGCTCAAAGCTTGGGAATCGGCAGATTTAATTGCGTTCGATCGCCACATCTATCAGCTCGCGCAGCAAAAACTCGGTCGCCAATTCGGCACGGAATTAACGATCGAGATCGTGCGATCGATGCCACCACAACTCCAGTCAGCTTTAACCAATGTATTAGATATTTAGTTACTATTGCCAATCGATCCATCCACCAATTATCTATCGCGAACATGACTAAATTTTCACCAGACAAAACAGTTTCCAAAAATCAGTTTGGTGGAGAATTGATAATTTATTGGGGGACGATTTGGGCGACAATTGCGCTCGTACTTTATTTGAATTTTAGCGTAGTCGATCCGCAAGCCACTCGACCGATGTGGTTTATCATCGCGACTACTAGCTTAGAAGAAATCGGACTGCTGATTGCGGGTTGTCTGTGTTGGCGAAATTGGCGGAGTAAATATATTGCTGGCGGGAGTGCGGTGTGGCTGCTATATGCACTGGCAAACTTCGCTTTTTTCATTGGAAATTTGTGGTTTACACTGTGGGAATTGCTCTGGAAATTAGATCCGGCAGCTTCATTGGGAAATATATTTTTCGTATTGTTTTATCTGATGACAATCGCTGGAGTCAGATTGGCAATTCTCGATCGAGATGTTCGGCTCATTCCCCAGCAATGGGCGATTGTGATTAGTGTTGTCGCACTTGGCTTGACGATCGGCTGTTGGCTGACTGCGGGTGCGGCAAATGCGACGATCGCACCGCCAGCAACGGCAATCGTCAGCACGCGCGATCTACCCCCCAGCGGCTCCAGCATCGCCACGAGCGAGCCACAAATCCTCGCGACAGCATCAGGTAGCTCAATTACATTGGCGACTTCACAGCGTCCCCCTGAGTGGGTACTCGCGATCGATCGATCGCTAAACCCACTCGTTAAAACCTTTAATATGTTCTATGTCCTCTGCGATTTAGTACTGCTAACTTTGGCGACAATTTTATTTTTAGGCTTTTGGGGCGGTCAAATGGGTTTACCCTGGAGAATGACCGCTCAAGCGGTATTGTGTTTTTATATTGCCGATACTTGGTTCGCATATGCCAATGAGCGAGTGCAAGGATACGAAAGTGGCTTTATTATGGAAGTGTTCTGGATTTTTGGCATCGTGCAGTTTGGCATTGCTGCTGCGCTAGAATTTGATAACTCCATTCGCGCTCGCCGTCTAGCTCGCAGACGGACTGCCATAAAGTAAAACATGACTTCTAAAAAAATTACCGATGCAGATAAGTTGGAGATTGCCGATCTCTATCGCTCTGGAGATACGACAGCAGCTCTAGCAAATCGCTATGGAGTCAGCAATTCAACAATCGGGCGCATTCTCAAAAGTACGATTCCAGAAGCTGAATACGAGAGTTTAATCGATCGCAACCGCAGTTCTAAAGCCAACAGCGATAAAGAAATTATCCTCCCGATCGAGCTAACACCAATTTCCCCAGTATTAGCAATCGACACAGCCGCACCAGCCCCAGTCGCATCGCTACTTCCAGCCATCGATCTCGATCCGACGCTCGAATCGAACCCCACCATCCCCACAGCACCCGACTTAGGCGACAGCGTAAGATCTTCGGAACCGATTCATGCTGGTGACAACAGCGACATCCAGAACCGTCGCGTGCGTCGTCGATCTTCCGCACCAATCGACAACCAGCAGATCGAGATCGATCTTTCGCCAGCAATGGTAGAAAACGATCGATCGTTGGCGTTGGCGAAGCCTCTCGAAGAGAAGCCTTCCAGCATGGAAATCGTCAGTACTCCCGATCCAGAAACCACACAGACAAGAGCTAAACTCGATCTTCCCGCAACCGAACTGCCAAAATCAGCGATTTCCCCACCAATTCCCCGCACCCCAGTATTGCGGGAAATACTTGCTGATTCTCACGATCGTTACACCAATCCACCCGTCGTAGCCGTTCCGGAAATCGTAAATTCAACAGCAGAAAACGAAGAAGATAACGAGCCAGAAGATGTCAATGCATTAGCCGCCATGTTTGGCGAAGAAATTGCCGAGAATGATGATGACGAAGAAGAAGATAGCGATAGCGATAGCGAAGATTGGGTTGAAGAAACCGATGCAACCGATCGATTATTAACAGCCGATCGGTTGCACGTTCGCGTCAAACCGCTCTCTGAAGCCACATTACCGCGCACTTGTTATATCGTCATCGATAAGTTTGCCGAACTAATCGTGCGTCCGCTCAAAGATTTTGCCGATCTCGGACAGATTTCTGGCGAGGAAACCCAACAACGCACTCTACCAGTTTTTGATAATCCACGCGTCGCCAAAAGATTCTCAAATCAACGCACTCAAAGAGTGATTAAAGTACCCGATAGTCGCGTTTTTTATAAGACTACCCAACACCTGAAATCTAAAGGAATTGCCTGCTTATTAATCGATGGAAATATTTACTCCCTGAATTAGAGTAAATAGTGGATAGTGAATAGACTAACAGCTTATCACTAGCGATCGCAGTGATGGCGGGCAATTTGCTATAATGGCACAAATAGCCGATCGAACCAGACGATCTTCACTTTGTCCAGCCCACATCATATCGCGGATTTGGCTGGTAGATTTGAGACTTGAGGCTAGATTTTGGGGATGGGCAAGGCTAGGGTAGTTAATTATGGTTTACGAAGCAGATTTAGACTTTTTGGAGGACGAGACAGATCTAGATAGTTCTGTTGTCGATCTGGATACTCTAGCGGTGCTAGATGCCCATCCAGAGCCTCCCAAACCAGATCCGGAGGAAATGTTACCGCTCCTCACCGATACCGTCACAGCGCGCAGGATGATGGCTGCACGAGCGTTTTGCGAGCTTCAAGATGCCCGCGCCATTCCGCATCTGATCGTACTACTCACCGATCCCTGCCCGTTAGTGCGAGTTGCGGCTACCTACGCATTAGGGCGCAATCCCAGTCTCGATGCCGTCGAGCCGCTAATTTCTCAACTCGATCGCGATTGGAATGGTTATGTCCGCAAAGGCATTGTCTGGGCATTAGGCAACTGTCGCGATCGTCGCACCCTCAAGCCGCTATTACGCTCTCTACGGGTGGATATATCCGCCGTAAGGCTCTGGGCGGCTAGTGCCTTAGGTCAGGCTGCCGATCTCGGTTACGATGCGGTTATCGCCACCGTACCGCCGATTATCGAAGCCTTAATTAACGACCCCCTCGCCGCAGTGCGGAGCAATTGTGCCTGGTCGTTGGGGCGATTGTGTCGGGAATTACCCTCGAATGTGGTTTATGCTACTGCTGTGGATGCGCTGATTCAAGTCTTAGAAGAAGATGGCGATCTCGGCGTGCGAGATGATGCTAAAGCCGCGCTCCTCAAGCTCGGAGATACTCGTGGCATTCAAGCGATCGAAAATCTCGAATTAGAAATAATTTAGTGGATAGTGAATAGTGGATAGTGGATAGTTTTATTATTTAGCGGATTATCGAAAGCGATCTATAAGTAGTCGCCATGTAAGTTAGGACACAAACCCGACTTTTTGGAAAAGTCGGGTTTGTAGCAGCACTAGTTTACTGTCCTAACCACTTTGGCGATCGATCTACTATCTTAAAAAGGTGCTTCACCTGCGGAACTCTCAGATGAAGCACCTGTTTTATATCCACTATCCACTATTCACTATTCACTAATTCCCTGTGCTTCTTGCGCCACTTGCTCGACAGCATCGGTGGCTAAAATTGCTAAATTTTGGGCTGCTAAATCGCCGCCTAAATTACGCAACGCGCGGGCGAGTTGATAGCGAATTTGCCAATCGGGATGGGTGACAAATGGCACGATACTGGCAACACCACTAGCATCGCCGAGTTCGCCGATAGATCCAATCGCCGCAGTTTGTACCAGGGACGTTTCATTAGTTAATGCAGTTTGCAATAATTGTAACCCACGCGGATCGCCGAGTTCGCCTAGCGCGGCGATAATACTAAATTGTACCAACCACTCTGGGGTAGTTTCATAAAGTTTTTGCAGATCGTCAAAGGCATCTGTAAGTTTGAGCGCGCCGATACTATCTGCGGCGGCGGCTTGCACGTCGGGTTCTGGATCGTTAACCAATCGATCGCGTAAAATAGTTAAACTCTCAGTCAAATTTTGGCTGCCTAATGTTGCCAATTGACTGACCGCCGCATACCGGACTCTAGTATTATTATCGGTTATTAGTTGTTTGATATAGCCAAAGGCGATCGATGGTTCGATTTCTCTGAGCATATTTAATGCGGTAATCCGATCGCCTTTATTTTCTGAGTTAATTAGGGTGCTAATAGATTCGGACATATTATTAATGTGGAAATAAATTTTAGATTGAATTTTTAATATCGTTCGATAAATGCAGACTATAGATGGATAGCCGATCGCGATCGGCTATCCATCTAATAATTCTATCATTAACTAAGTTACTTCGGGCTTACCAATTTAACGATCGGACTCAGGGACAAATCTAAGTTAGTGCTGTTAGCAATTCCATTCAACTGATGAATAAAATTTCGGACTAGCAGTTCGATCGAACTCAGTTCGCAAGTAGCAGGTATCTTCAGAAATAACATGACATTATTTGTCTGCACTTGGCGATCGATCTGAGTATTCGGACGGACAAAAATATCGAGTTGTTCGAGCTGAATGATTAACCCAATTATTGCAGCTTCTAAACTACTGGTGCTTTTTTGGAGCTTATCTTTGTCTGCATCGACAATAACAATCGTTAAGATTGTATCGGCAGTCATTGACAAATCGATCGGCTCATATAAAGATGTCCATGTATCCTTACCTGCTAAAATACTAGTAGAAATTTCCGCAGCTCTGGTAAACTCATCGCTCAAGATTTTGGCGGTAGAATGGGTAATATTCCGAGCGGTATTTTTACAAGGTTCGATCGAAGAAACGATCGGTAATAAATCCTGCGGTAATTTGGCTTGATATTTCTTGCCAAGATCGGTTAAAGCAATTGGTTTGCGCCAATTATATCGACTTAATACCTGGAAGAAATTAGCCAACAGTGCTGCTAACGATCTATCTGCATCTCGGTAGTTAATACATGTGTAAGCACATAGCAACGACCAAGAAAATCCACCCAAGAAGCCCCAAGAGTTGCCATATAAACCGCGAACCTTCGCCCAGCTTCGGACGGCTTTTAAAAGCATCTGAAACCGTTCTAGGCGGAGTTGCTGCTTGACTAAATCCACAATGAGATCTGCTTCCCAGCACCCGATTATCGATTTAGTATCTTTAATTTGAGCTTGCAGCTCGCGAATATTGCGAGTTTCCCAGCCATCGCTAACTTCTACTTGGGTATATAGTAAATCTAGCGATATTCCTTCGATCTCTAACCGCAAGACTGGAAATTTGGCATCTAGCAAAACTTGAGATCGCTCGCATAATCCTTGCAGACAGTCTTCGACTCTAGTTAAAAAGCTTTCGCCTGTCAGATAATCGGGAATGAGACAAACGACATCTAAATCGCTAGTTGGAGTCGCTACTCCCAGTCGCGCCGAACCCAATAAATGGATCGATGCTTCAAATCCCAAACATTCAGTACAAGCTTGTTTTAACACTGCTAAAACAGTATCGCGGTGCGATTGTTGTGCATCTGTCAATGCTGGTTCTAGAGTAGTAATTAGCTCGATTAATTCGGCATTTTCGATAACTCTGGGAAGTAATTTACCAACACCAACTATCTGTTTGACAACGCAAGGTTTGTCACGAGTACGGCTGAGTAAGGAGACAGCATCGACAGTGAATTTAATTGGATGCCATTGCGGTAATTTTGCCATTGCTTCGCTCGGAGTGGCAAATTGTCCGACACTTAAATGCGGATTGAATCCCGCACTGGTTTTTGTACTTTGCTCGTAACATTGAGGAAATAATCGATATAAAGCCGCTTGCAGCTCGTGTAATGCACCTTCTGGTTTAACGATCGGGCGCAAATATGCGGTAGAACTTTTATGATGGGTGAAGATCTCAAAGTCGGCTAATGTCACCGTAAATGGCTCGATATTGGCGAGAATTGGCGCGATGAGATCGACTACTTCTTCAAAATATCGATCGGGTACAAAGCCATAAAGTAAAGTAATATGCGGTACGATATTGAAAAATCCAGCATCATACTGTTGGCGAATTGCTTGAATCGGTGGGAATAGATCTTCAGGTGGAATAATTGCCAGAATGCTCTCATATACTGGCGTAATTGCGGTAAGATCGATGCGATCGTGTGAATTCCGAGCCGTCGTAGCTTGAGAGATTTTAAAAACCCCACAGACGCAGAAATGATCGGAAGGATAAAGCTGAATATCATCAATATCGAAAGATTTACAACCGAATAAATCCATCGCTAGGGGTTGATAATTCGATTCCAGATCGGGACACCACAAAATGCGATCGAGTCGTGAGGCTTTTCCTTCTAGACTCATTAACATCGCTAGCGGATTCGCAGGCGGATCGAATGTATAGCCAGCTTTCTCTGGATATAACTTCTGCCACAGATCGATAAAGTTACCATAATTAATAATTTCATCTTGCTCGTCACCCTGCGTATTAAAATCACCAACGATAAACCGATCTCCCGCTTGTTGTTGGAGATAACCGATAACTGTCGCTAACTGCTGCGTGCGCTTCTGGAAAGCATTATCGCCTCTATCGCTAGTTAAATGAACGTTAGCTAAATGCACGCCGCGATCGTTAATATTCCAGTTACTAATTAATACCCGCTTGTGTCCAGAGAATTGATATTCTACCAAATTGAATGCCCACCGAGACATAATTAAATTGCCATATGGTTTGACATTATTACCATTAGGAGCCTCAGAGATAAAATAATCTTGCACCCAATCTGTCGCCAAAATAAAAGCTAAAGATTCTGGCGTTACTTCTTGCAATGCGATAATATCGGCATTAGTTTTAGCTAATTCGCTTAAAATAACTGGCAATCGTTTATCGGTATGAATTTTATCCGCATCGTGGAGATTGGATAAAATATTATAACTAACGATCGTCAGCGTGTTATCTAAAGCTACCGATTTAACTGTACCTGTAAATACCTTCCATTCATCGCGATCGTATGTATAAATGTCTCGCGACTGAAACTGAGCTTGATTGTTAGCAACTAAAGCAGCAAGATCCGCTCGATTAGATCCAGCAACTTCAGATTTCCAGGCAATTTCTGGTAAATTATTAGTCGAAATTAAATCGATCCGATTTTCGCGATCCCATACGATCGTTTCATTACAACGAATATAGCGAACTCGATGCCAAGGAATATCGCTATTATCGTCCCACTGCGCCAGCGGCTTCTCGCGAATAGTGTCAGAGATCCGCTCGTGAAATCCAGCGATAAACATATTACGATTGAGGTTGGCATCCCAGATAATCCGGTTATACACCTCCGTAATTGTCGCCATTTTTTGTTTTTCTATCTTTTGTTTTGACATGATTTTGGTAGATGGTGAAAAGAAGAGTTTTGTGAGTATCGTAGATCTGAATCCCCCCTAACCCCCCTTTTTAAGGGGGGAACCGGATCCGGAAGTCCCCCTTAAAAAGGGGGATTTAGGGGGATTTCTAGGGTTTACGGTTAATAATAAAATTAAACATCAACAAAATAATCTACTTGATGAGCTTCGGTAATATCGGGAATTTCTAATCGATCGCGAAAACGATGAATGACAGCATTAGGAACTTGAGCTTTGCGATCGCGATTTTGCTGTAATACCCGATCGATCGGCACTTCTAGATAGACGATCCGAATTCGCGCACCATACCCAGCAAATAGCCGAATTAAGCCCGATCGAATCGGCTTGATGATATTAGTCGCATTCCAGATAAATGGTGTCTCAGATTGGAGATATCCCTTCGCCAAAGCTCTCCCCGCATTGACGATCGCGCCTTGCTCGTTTGTGGGTGAAATACCCATTTCTATCCGCAACTTATCGAGCGATACAACTGGTAAATCTGGGTGAGTACGATCGATCCAATAATCTTTTCCAGTACCGGGTAAACCACACATCATAATTACTTCCAAGCGGGTATCGTCAAAAGCCGCATAATTCGGATCTGCATCTTCTTTATGGAAGTAAATAAACCGACTATGATCCGATGCAAAAGGATAAGCTCGATCGAAACAATTATGCTCCTGACAAAATTCTCTGAAAAACTCGATCGTTTCCAATAATTTCTGTTTATCATCACATATTCGTCCCCTGACATCCGCCTCCGCCATTAACGCCAACCAATCACACCGAACCAATTGACTTGCCTTAATAATCGATCGCAATGGGTTATGTTTATCCCAAAACCATAATGGCAAACTACCATATTTAACGATCGCGACAATTACCTCGCGAATTGCAAATGGTGTCTGCAAATCTTGTAAAATCTGCCGCACCTTTTTTGCACCTAAATTCACATGTCCCTTGGCGGTAATATTACCCTCATCAATTACTTGTGTCACCATTGGTTTGGCGATGTCATGTAATAAAGCGGCTGCAAATAAGATCGATCGATCGGTTGCATTCATCGCTTGCCAAGTCGGTAGAGAAACTAAGGCTTCACAGACTAATTGAGTATGAATCCAAACGTTTCCCTCTGCATGGTAAATCGGGTTTTGTTCGCAGTTAGCTAGAGATTGTAAAGGTGGAAACTTTGCTATAATTCCCGTCCAATTTATTTGTAAATCTGTCAGTGTCGGACAATCAGGAAATGTCCAGTGTGTATTTTGTTCGATCGCTATATTCATCATAGCTGTTTCTCAATCTTAATTTATTTGTGGATGTTCTTGATATTCGTATTTAACCCGTTTGATGATTCTTACAAATATCTCTTCTGGTATGCTATCGACCTCATAAAAATCGGCTGCCAATTTTGATATTTTGCGAACATCTCGATCGATTTCTGTGCCCATCAAATAATTCATCCAATTTCCAGACGCGGCATCTGAAATAATTTCATATCCATTCTGGGGACTGAGAATATCAAAATCGATAAGATCGTCTAATTCTTCGCACCAAATTCTACCTAGAGTTGTTGCAATTTGTATTTCATCAAATTCTTCCATAATAAATTAGGAGTCAAATACTAAAAAGTAGGGTGGGCAATGCCCACCAATCACATCTCATGCCCAAACATTAATATTTACGATCTATAATTACCGATCGATCGTTAATTAATTCCAAATAAATCGACACCAATCGCCAATTGATTGGGAATAATCGGACGATTTAGCCAGTGAGTTTCAGACTGTAGAATAGTTGTCAAAAAGTCCGCTCGGACGTACTTATATCGAGCGATAGTTAATTCAGGTGTTTCCACCTTGATATATAAACCTTCCATCAACGCACTTTGGTTAGTTTGTTGAATTGCCAGATCTGCATTCAAACCTTGCTCTACACAAAGCTCACGCAACCTATCGATATGTTTGGAACTAATGAAATGGGAGTGCTGTAGTAACCCAACTAATTGCTTGTGAGATGTTAATTTTCCCTCTAGCAATACGGGTACCGAAGCTACCGCTAATCCTGTCAATAACTCTTGCCGCGCCACCGTGCTGAGAAATTGATTAGAAGATCGATCGAGTAAATCGTATTCTAAAAAATAGTGCGGTAATTTGTCGTAAAATACCGTGTGTTTGGCATACAACCATTCACCATACAAGATATATCGATCGCCCAAAACATCCCACAATGCGGCATAATGACTGTGTGCCCATTGTTTGAATAGATTAAAATGGCGTTCGCGAGAGCCACCAGTTAAATAGTGTCCGCGACTTTGCAATAATAATTGTCCGTTAACATCGAAGCTAATCGCGGCATTGGCACCATCGACTTTCTCCTCTATTACTACATACTTATTAGCGATCGCGCTAAATGGTATGCTGTCTAAATCTTCATCCCCAGGCTGTTCGCGCGAACCTTCAATATGTGGCGTTCGCGGATATTTTTGCATCAGCATTTGACGTTCCCCTCTCAAGGTAACATTGAATAATTAGTACTCTCGCTCTGCTCGATTTAATTCGGCTGCGTTCGGTACGAGTAATGGGTAATTAAGGTTCTAGATCGGAATTTATAACTCGCCTAAAAATATGCCACCAATTTTGGCTGTGGCGAATATTACCGATCGAAACTATTAATTACTAGCTAAATGTGGAGAGGTGGAGAACTACATGGCAAACCTGCTGACAAAATTGTAGGTATTCTCAATTTAGTCTATGTATTATCGGATGTCAAGAGCTAGATCGATCGACACATCATACCAAATCCGCTTTCCATCCCGTAGGGGCAATTCATGAATTGCCCCTACGGGATGGAAACCTTGTATAGATTGGGTAGAGCAAAGCGAAACCCAACAACCCAAGAATCCAACAATTTTACCCGATCGATCCTAACGCCTGTAAAGATGCTTTTTGTGTTCTAGTCAATCCGTGAATTTTATCGATTTGCATTCCTTCATAGGGACGGCGAGATTTCCAAGTAGATAGACATTTTGCAGCATCTAAATCCCAAACTTTAATAGTTTCATCTAAGCTACCAGTAAACGCGATAAACTTGGGCGAATCCATGCCTGGTAATCGAATATTACCAATATCTAGCGTATAAATTAAGCCACTATGTTCGGTCAGACTATGGAGACATTCACCAGTTTGAATATCCCATATTTTGAGATGTCGATCGACTCCTACACTGATAATAAATCGATCGTCATAACTAAATTTTGCATTGAGGATCGGCCCTCGATGTCCGGCAAAGGTTTGTAAGCATTCGCCTGTTGCTACCGACCAAATTTTGATAGTTTCATCATAGCTCGCACTGACTAACCACTTACCGTCCGTACTAAAAGTAACCGACCAAACACTATTACTATGCTTGCCGATATCTCGGTAATACTCACCCGTTGACCCCTGGTCTGCCTTCTCTTCGAGACGCTTCGCGAACGGCAATCGCGGATTCCAGAGTTTAATAATACCTGCAAAAT
The DNA here is from genome assembly GCF_031422475.1 of Chamaesiphon sp. VAR_48_metabat_403. Taxonomy (NCBI): domain Bacteria; kingdom Bacillati; phylum Cyanobacteriota; class Cyanophyceae; order Gomontiellales; family Chamaesiphonaceae; genus Chamaesiphon; species Chamaesiphon sp. VAR_48_metabat_403. The sequence goes on along the minus strand of NZ_JANPLS010000045.1, from coordinate 3,138 downwards.
CACAACTTACTAACAGTTCGCCATTCTCCCCTGGAGACGCTCCGCGAACGGGACTAAAATCGGCATAAATTACCGGGCTGGTATGTCCTTGAAGCGTATGCAAACACGATCCAGTATTAACATCCCAAATTTTGACTGTTTGGTCGTAACTAGTACTGGCTAATGTTCGACCGTCGGGACTAAAAATTACCCGCCACACCCAACTATTGTGCCCTCGCAATGTTTTGAGGCAATTACCTACTTGCCAATCCCATAATTTAATAGTGTAGTCAGCACTACCACTGGCTAATAAACGACTGTCAGGACTAAAATTAACCGACCAGACTCGATTAGTATGTTCGCGCAAAGTTTGGACGATCTTTTGTCGATCGATACTCCAGATTCTAATCGTAGTATCTTCATTACCACTAGCTAAATAACTCCCATCGGGACTCAATTTGACAGATAAAATTGCATTAGTATGTCCGACAATCGTTTTAATACAGCGTTCCCGTTCTAAATCCCAAATTTTAGTATGATTGTCATCGCCACCGCTAGCGATTTGGGTACCATTGGGATGAAAAGCAACAGTCCAAATCCGGTTGCGGTGTCCGAGAAGGGTTTTTACACATTTGCCACTATTAGTATCCCAAAGTTTAATAGTTTTATCGAAACTACTGCTCACTAATTGTTGTCCATCTGGACTAAATGCGATCGCACTGACAGGCTGCTGATGTCCGATTAATGTGTGGGTACAAATCCCCGACTGCTGACACATCCCCGACTGCTCAAAGAAGTCGGGGATGTTGGCTACATCCCAAATTTTAATCGATCGATCGTAACTACCAGTCGCGATTGTTTTACCATCGGGGCTAAAAGCGACAGAACGCACCCAAGCTGTATGAGCTGACCACTCAGCCAGACATTCACCCGTCGCTACATTCCACAGTCGCACTCTCAGATCTTCGCCACCACTAACTAGAGTACGACCATCGGGACTAAACGCGATCGACCAGACCCGACCATTATGACCTACCAAAGTCTGAATTTCGGGACTTAAATTACCTGGAAACGTCCGCCACAGGCGAATCGTACCATCTTGAGCGGAACTGGCGATAATTTCCCCGTCGGGACTAAAGACGACAGCATTAGCCGAAAAAGTGTGTCCGATATATGTCTGCAAACATTCACCCGTGGCGACCTCCCACAACTTCACCCGATGGTCGTCGCTAGCACTGGCGAGGTATTTACCATCGGGACTAAAAGCAATCGCCCAAGTCCAGTGTTGATGCCCTTGACAATTAGCGATTTTTGTGTATGTACGAGCATCCCAAATCTGAATATCGCCTTTGGTGTCGCTAGTGGCAAAATGTTCGCCACTGGGACTAAATGCAATCCCGACTACACCACCAAAGGTTTCGGCGAAGACAGTTTGACTGATGTAGCTCCCTGTAAAATCGACATCGTGTAAGGTCGCATTCAAGAGGTAGGCTTGACGAATCGCCAAGTGCGAAAAATCAAAGCCTTGGAGATCGGTTTTGAGCTGACAAAATAAATTGAGCAGATTTCCCGCCGCATAACCACCGATCTTATCGGTTTGGTGACGTAAAGTAGTCAGAATTTTGCTAAGATGCAATTCGAGGTGCGATCGCTCGGTAAAATGCGTTAGTAATCGATCGATTAATGGCTGTAAAATTAGTTGAATTTGGGCATCCCGCAGGTAATCTTTGGTTTGAGCTTCGATTAGAGCGTGGGTTCTAAATAGCTCCAATTCGCCTGTAATAATTTCCAGCTCGATGCGATCGATCAACCTGTTAGTGACATATTCCATAATTACGGGTTGTTGAGTCAAACCCCGCTCTGTAGTTTCAATCGACGATCGATCTTTGAGTGTTTCGAGTGCTGCGAGTAATGTCGGTAAACTTGTCTCAGGCACAAATTCTGCTTGCAATCGAGCTGGAGTAACGCCTTCGCGATCGATCGCCAGCCAGTACATTACCTGTTGTTGCAAAGGTGAAAACCTATCGAATTGTTGTGCTAATAAGTCTTGAAGGTTGCTAAATACCCCCGCACCTTGGGCTAAAAATGACTCGATATCGCCACTAAAAAGGTTGCTAACAGAGGTGGCGACAAGTTTGAGAGCCAGCGGATTACCACCAACATAATTAATCAAGTTTTCTCGATCGACAACCGAAGATCCTAAACCCTTGTCGATTAAAATATGGTGAGCAGCGGCGATCGACAATCCACTTAGTTGGATCGATCTTACGGGTAGATTCACCCCTTCCCGCTGTACGATTCCATGCGGTTTTTCCCTTCCCGTCAATATCAAACAACTCAGATGCTTTTCGTCGCTAACGCGCTGAAAAATCTCCCCATAGCCTTCATAACCCGCCAGGTAGCAGCCATTTTTAGCACCAGCCTGCAAAATCGATTCAACATTATCAAACACCAGTAAACAGCGTTTTTGTCGTAATTGCTGCATCAATAGATCGATCGAACTCTCCTGTACCTCAGCACCAATCAGAATCGGCAAAATTTCATCCAGCAAATCTTTCGGTGCGATCGCCTGTCGCAAACTCCGCCAGATGACATATTCAAACTGAGACTCCAACTGTCGCGCCAACTTCACCGAAAAAGCCGTTTTGCCAATTCCACCCCAGCCAAAAATTCCCACCACCCGACAACGACTATCGACAATCCAATCGTGCAAGGTTTGTAAATTAATTTCTCTCCCATAAAAGTGCGAAACATCGATCGCATCACCCCAATTCGTAATCGTTAAAGATGTTTGATAACGCTGAAGAATCGAGCAAAGATTACTTTTAGAAACTTTTTGCCCGACGATCGCCGAAAGCAATTGCCACAAATGAGATGCAGCCTGCTTGATATATTCTGACTCGTAACCTAGCTCTCTGGCGATCGTCTTATAAGAATCGCCGTTCCAGACTTGGGACACGATCGCCGCTTGGAGCGTTTTGAGCGATCCGCGTTGATGTTGTTCTAGCAATCGATCGATGATTCTGAGTGCTTCTTGTCCGGTCATTTAGGGTCGATCGCTGGTAAATCGATCGTGAGATAGGGGTAGTATATCTCGATTTGGTAGTGTGAGCTGTAATTTATCTGGCAGAAAGTTTACATTACTTGAGATCGATCGAG